>CAMBGQ010000005.1 GCA_945866215.1 Opitutus sp. GAS368
GTCGCCGCGCTCGAAGCCGGCTGCCATGTCTTTGTCGAGAAGCCCCTGGCCGTTACCGTCGCCGAAGCCGAGCAGATCGTCGCCAAGGCCAAGGAAGTGAAGCGCAAGGTCGTCATCGGCTACATCCTCCGTCACCACCCGGCCTGGACTCAGTTCATCAAGACTGTGCAGACGCTCGGCAAGCCGCTCGTCATGCGCATGAACCTTAACCAGCAGAGTTACGGTGACATGTGGAAGACGCATATGTCGCTCCTGCAGACTTGCAGCCCGGTCGTCGACTGCGGCGTCCATATGTCGACGTGATGTGCCTCATGACCGGCAGCCGCCCCGTGCGCGTCTCCGGTATCGGCGCCCGCCTCACCGAAGATATGCCGGCGGGCCAAATTAACTACGGCCATCTCCAGGTGACCTTCGCTGATGGCTCCGTCGGTTGGTATGAGGCTGGCTGGGGCCCGATGATGTCCGAAGAAGCCTTCTTTGTGAAGGACGTGATTGGACCGAAGGGATGCGTCTCCATCGTCGCCGGCAAGGCCTCGCAGGCTGGTAATTCCGCCGACGTCGATTCGCACTCCGCCGCGCAGGCGCTCAAGGTGCACTCGTCGCAACTCGGTGCCGACGGTAAGTTCACCAAGCCTGACGAGATTGTCCCGACCGACGCCGATCCCGGCCACGACGGTTTGTGCGAACGCGAGCAGGCCTACTTCGAGAAAGCCATCCGCGAAGACCTCGACCTCACCGCGCACATGGATGACGCCGTGAATTCGATGCGCATCGTCGCTGCCGCGGACCAGTCGTTCCGCGAAGGACGCACGATTAACCTCTGAACAGTAATGGCGCACCCGAATCTCGTCTTCATGGGCGTCTGCGGTTGCGGCAAGAGCACCGTGGCGGAGATGTATGCGGCGCGCACTGGCGGTACGCTCATCGAGGCCGATGGTTTTCACCCGCCGGCCAACATCGCGAAGATGAGCGCCGGCACACCGCTGAACGACGAGGACCGGGCGGGCTGGCTCACCGCCATGGCGGCCCGGCTGGCCGCGGGCATGGCGCGCGGCGAGGTGATGGTCATGACGTGCTCCGCCTTGAAGAAGGCCTACCGCGATCGCCTTCGCGAGGGTGACCCGGATGTCTTCTTTATCTTCCTCGATGGCAGTCAGGAGCTCCTACAGTCGCGGCTCGATGCACGCAAAGGGCACTTCATGCCGCCCGGTCTCCTGGGCAGTCAGCTCGCCACGCTGGAGCGTCCGAACCTCGCCAGCGAGAAGTGCCTGCACGTCAGCATCAGCCTTTCGCCCGAGCAGATCTGCGCGACCGTCGGCGTGGCCATGCGTCGCTTCGCTTGAAAAGCAGAAGGCCCGCTTACGCGGGCCTTCGTCGGTCTGGTAGGTGGCTTACTTCTTCCAGATGACCTTGGACGGCTCGATGACGCTCGTCTTGTCGAGGGTCGGGAAGCCTTCCGGGATGGGCAGGGTGACCTTACCCGTCGCGGCCCATTCGGTGGAGCGAGCGAGAATGGCCTGGAAGCCCACGCAATGCAGGGCGTCGTAGCTGGTGTCGGCGGCCATGATGTGGCCCATCGAGGTGGTCACGACGCGACCCTTGCCGAACGGCGCGAACCAGACCATCGGCTCATGCATGTCGGTGCCGCCAAACTCCGGCTTGGAGAAGGAGCTCGCAAGCACGTGCATGTGGTCGGCGGTGCCGCGCATACGGTGGTAGAGTTCATCGGTGGCGTGGAGCCATTCGACGGGTATCCCTTGCATGACGGGGTGGGCGGCGTCGCGCGACTTGAGCGTGAAGACATGCTTGGGGCCGTGGCCGGAGCCGAAGCCCTTGTCCTGAATCTTCTCGGCGGCGTCGTCAAGCGCGACGGCCTGGCCAGTCTTGTCGTCGACCGCGATGCGTTTGGCGAAGGTGGCGCCGCGCCAGCCGCAGCAGATCATCTCGTTGAAGTTATCCCAGCCAGTGAAGGCGTTATTGGCGGCGTGGACGTTGACGAGGCCGCCACCGTTCATCACGAACTCGGTGAAGGAATCTTTCATGTCGGCGCCCCATTCTGGGCCGTTATAGTTGTTCACGATGACCTGATGGTCGGCGAACTTCGGGGCCCATTTTTCCCACGCGGCCGCGTTGGCCTGGTTGAAGGCGGCTTCGGCGGCGTTCCACTGCTTCATCGCGGCATCGAAATCTTTCTTCGCGGCGGGGTCGCCGGCCTTCGGGCGCGCCGGCCTCGGCTGGGCGAAACCCGCGGGAGCGGTGGCGACCGTCACGGTGAAGCGACCGGTGGCTTCGAGGGTGGCTTTGGTGGACTCGGTCGTGCGGATCCAGTCGTGGTTATTACGTCCGTCGAGCATCAGGACGCGGATTTTCTCGGCGGCTCCGAGCGGCAGGGCCAGGAGGGCGAGCAGGCAGACGAGCCCGAGCTTGTGCAGGGTTTTCATGGGGAGGTGCCTATTGGAGATATTTCCTGAGGATGTGCGAGCGTTTTTCAGTGGCGGTCCAGCGAGCGATAATGAATGGCCTCCAATAGGTGAGTGGTGGCGATCCGTTCGGCCTCGGCGAGGTCGGCGATTGTGCGGGCAACCCGCAAGATGCGGTCATAAGCGCGGGCGGACAGACCCAGCTTTTCCATCGCCTGCTGGAGGAGATCGCCTTGGGCTTTCTCCAGGGCGCAATATTCACGGAGTTCACGCCCGCCGAGGAGAGCGTTGCACCCGCCTATCCGGCTGCCGAAGCGTTGGCGCTGCCTGGCTCGCGCCGCTTCGACGCGACCGCGGATGGCGGCGGAGGCTTCACCGGGTGCCGCATCGCGGAGTTCGTCGAGCGTGAGGGCTGGCGCCTCGACCTGGATGTCGATGCGATCGAGGAGCGGTCCGGAGATCTTGCCGCGGTATTTACGCACCTGCATGGGCGAGCAGCGGCACTCACGTCGCCGGTCGCCGAGATGCCCGCAGGGGCAGGGGTTCATCGCGGCTACGAACATCAGGCGCGCGGGGAGGGTGACCTTGGCCGCGGCGCGCGAGACCGTGACCTGGCCGTCTTCGAGCGGCTGGCGGAGCACTTCCAGCGCCGAGCGGCGAAATTCCGGGAGCTCGTCGAGGAAGAGCACGCCGAGGTGGGCAAGCGAGACCTCGCCGGGTCCTGGGATGCTGCCGCCGCCGATGAGCCCGATGTCGCTGATCGTGTGGTGTGGTGAGCGGAACGGCCGTTGCCAACCGCGGCGGGGGTCGGCGAGTCCCATACCGGCCGCCGAATGCACGCCGAGAATCTCGAGGAATTCCTCCGCGTCAGGCGCCGGTAGGATCGTCGGAATCCGTTTTGCGATGAGCGATTTCCCGGAACCGGGCGGCCCGATCATCAGTAGGTTGTGTCCGCCGGCGGCGGCGACTTCGACCGCCCGGCGGATTGCCAGTTGTCCTTTGACCTCCGCAAAATCGGGCAGGCCCTCGGCCGACGTGACCTCCGGCGCACGCTTTGGCGTCAGCGGTGCGATCTTCGCTTCGCCCGTGAGGAAACGCAGGGCGCCGTCAAGCGTGTCGGCCGGGATGGCCTCGATGCCGCCGACGAGCGCGGCCTCCTCGGCCGATGCCCGGGGCAGGATGACGCCGCGGAGGCCCGACTTGCGGGCCAGGATGGCCATGGCGACACCACCACGGACAGGTCGGGTCGCGCCGCTCAGGCCGAGCTCGCCGGCGATGAGGTAGTGCTGCAGGAAAGTCCGGTCCAGTTGACCCGTCGATGCGGCGATACCGAGTGCGATGGGCAGATCGTAGATTGCGCCCTCCTTTTTCAGGTCGCCGGGTGCCAGATTGATGGTCGTACGCGTCTCCGGCAGACGGAGGCCGCTGTTCTGGAGCGCCGACTGCACGCGCTCTTCGGACTCCTTCACCGCCGCATCGGGCAGGCCGACGAGCCAGAGGCCGAATTCACCCATCTCGCCGGAATTGACCTCGATCTCGACCGGCACGGCTTCGACACCGACCAAAGCGGCGGAACGGATGACAGAGAGCATGCCGCAGGGCAGGGGTTAAAGGGGGATGCCACAATCCCCGACGCTTGGGGCCTAAATCTCAGCATTACCCCCCATTGCTGGGGGTTTTGTCTTGGCAACTCTTTGGCAGTTTGGCTGTCATAATATCTCCTTTTCATGTTTCCCCGTCTCGCCCTCCTTAGCCTGCTCCTATCGCCCCTGGTCTCCTCCGGCGCTGTCTCCCCGTTCCTCGAGAAGAACTGCGTCGAGTGCCATGACGCCGATGCCAAGAAGGGCGGCCTCGACCTGACTGCCTTGAAGTCCGACCTGACCGACCCGAAGTCCTTCGAGACCTGGGTGAAGATCTTCGACCGAACCACCAATGGAGAGATGCCACCCAAGAAGAAGCCGCGTCCCGACGCCTCCCAGAAGGCCGCTTATCTCGGTGACCTTTCCACGCTCCTCCTCCGTCAGGATACTGCTCGTATCGCCGCCGAAGGTCGCACCGTCGAACGGCGCATGAATCGGCATGAGTACGAGAATGCCGTGCGCGACCTCCTGCAGGCTCCCTGGCTCGACCTGAAGGAGATCCTGCCGGAGGACACCGAGGCGTTCCGCTTCAATAAGACCGGACAGGCCCTCGACGTCTCGCACGTCCAGTTGCAACGCTACCTTACCGCCGCGGAAGAAGGATTGCGCTCCGCCTTCATCTCTTCGGTCGAGAAGCCGGACGGCTCAACGATGCGACACTATGCGCGTCAGCAGGGTAGCTACACTGGCAAGATGAAGTTCTCGGAATTCAACCAGTCGCCTGAGCGCGCCACCTTCCCGACGCTCGGCTTTGCGGGCCAGCCGGATGTGCGCCGTGGTGACGCTAAATTAACCGTTGGAAAGTCGGATCCTAAGCTTCGCGACGAGGAAGGCGTGGGGGTCGTCCATGGCGCCTATGAACCGGTGGAACCGAGCTTCAGTACGTTCCAAGCTCCGGCCGACGGGAGATATAAGCTGAAGCTCTGCGGCCACTCCGTTTGGGTTGGCCCAGGCAAGCCGACGGGTAAGGGGCCGACGCGTTGGTATATCCCGGACCTCGATGATATCTCCAAAGGCCGTCGACCCGAGCCCGTGACGGTCTATGCGCTTAAGCATCAGCGCGTCCTGCGACGTATCGGCAACGTCGACTTCAATCCTGACCCTACGGTCAATGAACTCGATGTCGTCCTCGAGGCTGGTGAGACCATCCGGATCGACGCCGTCCGTTTCTATCGTTCCCGTCCGGGTGCCAGCCGCGCGCAGAATCCTTTGGCAACGCCGGAAGGCCAGCCTGGCCTAGTGATGCGCTGGATTGAGGTGGAAGGCCCCATTGCGCCCAAGTGGCCTGCTGCGCCTTACGCTGTATTGTTCGACAATCTGCCGGCGAAGCCTGCCGTGGGCTCGCTCCTCCGTTATGATGTCGAGACGAAGGATGCGCCCAAGGACGCCGAGCGCCTGCTTCGCCGTTTCGTGAAGCTGGCCTATCGCACCCCGGTATCGGCTCAGGAAGAAGTCCGGTTCCTGCCCCTCATCCTTGGAGCCATGAAGTCGGGCAGCACCTTCGCCGAGGCCATGTTGACCGGCTATACCGCCGTGCTCTGCTCGCCTTCCTATCTCTACCTCCAAGAGAAGCCCGGCCGACTGGATGATTATGCTTTAGCCGCCCGCTTGGCTTATTTCCTCTGGAACTCCCCGCCCGACGCGCAGCTTCGCTCTCTGGCCGCCGCCGGCACGCTGCATGACCCGAAAACCCTGCGAGCGCAGACGGAACGTCTCCTCGCCGATCCTCGCTCGGCCCGCTTCGTCGAGACGTTCACCGACTACTGGCTCGATCTGCGTAAGGCCGGCGCCAACGACCCGGATAATCTGCTGTATCCGGACTATTACCTCGACGACCACCTCGTCGAGTCAGCGCGCGACGAGAGCCATGCCACCTTCGCTGAGATGATTCGCGGCAATCTGCCGGCCCGTAATATCGTCGACGCGGATTTCGTCTTCGTGAATGAACGCCTCGCGGCACTTTATGAGCTGCCTCCGGTGGCTGGTGCGAAGTTGCAGAAGGTCACTCTCCCTAAGGATAGCGTCCGTGGTGGCTTCATGACCCAGGCTGCGGTCCTCAAGGTCACCGCCAATGGTACGACGACCTCGCCGGTTATTCGCGGCGCCTGGATCATGGAACGTGTCCTTGGCCGTAAGCCCCCGCCCCCTCCTCCCAGCGTACCGGCCGTCGAGCCAGACACCCGTGGCGCCGTGACGATCCGTCAGCAGCTGGATAAACACCGCACGCTGGAGTCTTGTTCTTCTTGCCACACCCAGATTGATCCGCCCGGCTTCGCGCTCGAGAATTTCGACGTCATGGGCGGCTTCCGGGAGCGCTATCGTGCGCTCGACGGCAAGACTCCGGAGATCGGCATCGGCAAGAACGGCCAGAAGTATGCCTTCCATAATGCCTTGGCGATCGAGACCTACGGCGACCTCGACGGGAAGAAGTTCAAGGACATCCGCGAATTCAAGAAGATCGTCGCCGCCGACGAGCGTCAGCTCGCACGTAATATTATCGGTCAGTTGACGGTCTATGCCACCGGTGCGCCGGTCGGTTTCGCCGACCGCCCGAAGGTCGAGACCATCCTCGATCAGGCCAAGGAAGGCCATTATGGGGTCCGAAATCTCATTCACGGGCTTGTTTCCAGTGAACTATTCCTTAACAAATAATAATACCCCCATGGCTTCTCCCCTAAACTCGGCCAACACGCCTTACGTCGCCTTCAAGCGTGCCGTCTCCCGTCGTCGCTTCTTGGCTGGAACTGGTGTGCTGCTCGCGCTGCCGATGCTTGACGCCATGACGCCGGCCTTCGCCGCCGCGCCGGCCCCCTCGGCCAAGCCGCGTCGCATGCTGGGCATCTGCAACAATCTTGGCCTGGTGCCCGACTACTTCTTCCCGACCGGCAAGGGTAAGGACTACAAGGCGTCGCCGTACCTCGAGCTCCTGCAGGTGCACCGTAATGATTTCAGCGTCTTTTCTGGCGTCTCGCACCCGGACGTCGACGGCGGCCACCCGGCCGACAACTGCTTCCTGACCGCGGCTCCGCATCCGAGTAGCGGCGGTTTCCGCAATACCATTTCGCTGGATCAATTCATGGCGGAGCGTGTCGGCCACTTGACGCGTTTCCCTTCGATGACCCTCGGCGTCAACTGCGCCCGCGGTTCGCGCAGCCTTTCCTGGACGGCCGGCGGCGTGATGATCCCGACTGAAGAGAAGGCCTCCGAGGTCTTCCGCAAGATGTTCATGGGTGGATCCGCCTCCGAGGTGCAGGCCCAGGAGCGCCGCCTCCACCTCGGCCAGAGCATCCTCGATGCCGTTGGCGGTCAGGCGGGCGAGCTTCGCCGCTCGATGGGCGGTCAGGATCGCAATCGTCTCGACCAGTATTTCACCAGCGTCCGCGAACTCGAACAGCGTATGCAGATGTCCAAGGAGTGGGAGCGGAAGCCCCGTCCGGTGGCCAAGACCTCCGCGCCGCTCGACCCCGGTAGCCCCAAGGAGTACATGGATAAGGTCAGCCTAATGTATGACATGGCCCGTCTCTGCTTTGAGACCGACTCTTCCCGTGCCGTGACCCTCATGCTGGATAGCGTGAACACGCCAGCCCTCGACATTGACCATGTCCATACCACGACGGACGGCTATCACAGCCTGTCGCACCACGGCAAGTCGGCCAAGAAACTTTCGCAGCTCAAGGATATCGACAGCATGCACATGCGTCTGCTCGCGAAACTCATGGCGGACCTCAAGACCTCGAAGGAAGACGGCGCGCCGCTCCTCGACCGCACGATGATTCTTTACGGCAGCAACCTTGGTAACGCCAGCGCCCACACCACGCACAATCTGCCGACGCTCTTCATGGGCGGAGGTTTTAATCATGGTCAGCACCATGTGTTCGACACCGAGCACAATTACCCGCTGCCGAACCTCTTTGTTTCGATGCTTCAGCGCATGGGTATCGATGCGGACAAGTTCGCTTCGTCGACCGGGTCGATGCGCGGCTTGAACCTGGTCGGCTAATCGGAGGTTTCCTGCCGAATAGGACGGGGATAGGCACTTGCCCACAGTTGCGCTTCGGGCAGTGTCGGGTGACCCCTTTCCCATGAGAATTCAGAAATCTACTGATGCCGTCGCCATGGGCCAGGCCGCATCCGCGCAAGGTGCGAAGGTGCTGCGCGATGTCTTGGCTAGGAAGGGCCGGGCAAACATCATCGTGGCCACCGGAGCCAGCCAGTTCGAGACGTTGAAGTGCCTGGTGAAGGAGTCCGGCATCGATTGGTCCAAGGTCACCGTCTTCCATCTCGACGAATATGTCGGCCTCCCGGAGTCGCATGGCGCGAGCTTCCGCAAGTACCTGCGCGAACGATTCATCAGCCAGCTTCCCGCCCAGCCTGAGTTCGTCCCGGTCGACGGCGACGCCAAGGATTTGAATGCCGAACTCAAGCGCCTGAATGACCGCATCACCGCCTGTCCCATCGATCTCTGCTTCGCCGGTATCGGAGAGAACTCCCACCTCGCCTTCAACGATCCGCCCGCCGACTTTGCCACCGAAGTCCCTTACATCGTGGTGAACCTGGATAACGCCTGCCGGGCCCAGCAATTCGGCGAGGGATGGTTCTCCGCCATGTCCGACGTCCCCAAGCAGGCCATCTCGATGTCTATCCGTCAGATCATGAAGAGTAGCTGCCTTATCCTGTCGGTGCCGGACAAGCGCAAGGCCGCCGCCGTCAAGGGCACGGTCGAAGGTCCGGTGACGCCGACCTGTCCCGCTTCGATCGCCCAGCAGCACGCCGACTGCACGCTGTATGTCGACGCGGCCGCCGCTTCAGAACTTACCCGCTGACCCGTGTCCGCCGCCTCGTCCCAGCGCATCCTCGGCCGCGATCCCTCGACGGGCAGGGGCGTTGTCGTCACGACCGATGGTGGCCTGATTGCGGCGATTGAATTCCAGGAGCACGGCGAGAAGCAGTGGTTGAGCGCAGGCTTCATTGACCTGCAGGTTAATGGCTATGCTGGACATGATCTTAACGGGCTCACGCTCGACATCGCGACCGTGCAGGCTCTTTGCCAAGCGATGCTCAAGGTGGGTGTCACGACTTTCCTGCCCACGATTATTACCGCGCCGGAAGCCCGTATCTGCGCGGCCTTGAAGGCTATCCGTGAGGCGTGTGGGCAGTATCCTGAAGTCGCCGCGATGGTCGCCGGCATCCATGTCGAAGGACCGCACATCGCTCCCGAGGATGGCCCGCGCGGTGCACACCCTGCGGCCGATGTGCGCCCGCCTTCGATCGCCGAATTCGATCGCTGGCAGGTGGCCGCCGGTGGGCTCGTGAAGCTCGCCACGCTTTCCCCGCACTGGTCGGAGGCGCCCGCTTACATTCGCCATCTCGTGAAGGCCGGCGTGACGGTCTCGCTTGGGCATACTTCCGCCGACTCCGCGCAGATCGCCGCGGCCGTCGACGCGGGCGCGACGCTTTCGACGCACCTCGGCAACGGCTCACATGCGATGCTGAACCGTCGTCATAACCATCTCTGGCCTCAGTTGGCGGACGATCGCCTCACCGCCATGTTCATCGCCGATGGGCATCACCTGACGCCCGCACAACTCAAGACCATGCTTCGAGCCAAAGGCCTCGAGCGATCTTTGGTCGTCTCTGATACGGTCGCCCTGGGCGGACTGCCCGCGGGCAAGTACCATACCCCCATCGGCGGCAAGGTGGAGCTTAAGGCGGATGGCTTCCTCGCCATCGACGACGGTACGGGCAATTACCTCGCTGGAGCGTCTTTGCCCATGACCGCCGCTATTCCCGTGCTGGTGAACCAAGTCGGGCTGACCTTAGGTGAAGCCATCACTTTACTAACGGCCGCCCCGGGCCGAGTTGTCGGGGGTAGGGGAGTCTTGGCGGTCGGCCAGCCGGCGGACCTTATGGCTTTCCATTGGGATGGTTCCTCGGTCCGGCCGGAGGTGGGCGGCGTCTGGCTGCGGGGCCGCTCCGTCGCCTGAGGGCCGAATGGGGTTATCGAAAAATTCGATATAAGGTTGGGAAGCTAAACCTCGCCTCTTCGGAGTGGGGGCCTAGTTTGAGGACATGGAACCGTTCGCAGTCTTACTAAGCTTTGCCTGCCTTGGACTCGGACTCTTCCTACCAATCCGTTTTTTCATGCTCATCGGAGAAGTGAAATCGCTGGAGCAGCGTTTAGCGGTTTTGGATAAAAGAATCAGGGTGCCTCTGGCTAATCCAGTCGCAGTGCCTTCGGTGGCGGCTCCGGTTCCCTCCGTCGCCTCGGCGGTCGTCGCCTCGGCGGTCGTCGCCCCTGCGGTCGTCGCCGAGCCGCCGGCACTGCCAGTATGGTCTCCGCCGGCACAGGTCGCGCCTGCTCCTTCAGCGCGGGTCGTCGCCCAGCCCGAACCGCTGTTCGAGCGTCTACGTGACCTGAGCCTCCTGCCTCCGGCCGACCTCAAGGGCGAGTATTCCCTCGGCGCTTGGTGGGCGGTCCGGGTCGGCGGTGTCTTAGCCGTTGCGGCCGTCGTCTTCCTGGGTTTCTGGCTGAATCTAAATTGGGACATCCCGGCGATCGTCCGCGTGCTGGAAGTCGCCTTGGTCGGCGCCGGTCTTTTCTGGGGTGGTATCCGTCTTTCGGCGAAGCGTAAGGATCTTGGGGAAGTGCTGGCCGCCTCCGGTCTCGCCGTCTGGCAGTTCGCCGCCTGGGCGACCTATGGACTCGATAAGATGCGGGTCTGCGACAGTCCGGCACAGGCTGCGTTGGTCCAGTTCCTCGTGGCGGTGTCGATTGCCGCCATCGCCCTTTGGCGGAACACCAAACTTTTCGGCCAGCTCGCCGTCATCTTCGCTGTTGTCGCGGTGTGTTTCTCCATTGGTTCAGGGTCTGCGCCTGCCTCTACGGCGACGGGCGCTGGCCTGATCGCCTTGCTGGGCGTCATCCTGATGGTACGTGGTCCGTGGGGCACCGCTGGCGTGATCGGGTTAATCGGCTCCCAGGTCTGCCTGCTTTTCCTTTATGACGCCATGCCGACGAACGGCGCGAATTATCTGCCGCTGCAACTCGCTGCGCTGGGTTCGTTTCTCGTACTCTGGCTGGGCGAACGTCTGGTGAAGGACGACGCCGTTCTGCTTGGCCGTGACGCCCGTTCGGCTTTCCAACTCGCGAGCTTCTTCGCTCCAGCCTGCATTTCGCTCCTTCTTGCGACCGGCGGTGAAAACGACCGCGCGACAGTTTCCTTGCTCATCGCCGCCGTGGCGAGCATCGCGGGTTATCTGGAACTCCGTCGCAACACCCTCGTCAGCCAAGTGCTCCTCCTGGGCGCCGTCGGCTTCACCGGTGCTGGCTTCGCGTGGTTGGCGGACCCGCACCTCGTCTGGCTCATCTGGGCGCTCGCCGCCGCGGCTACCTTGGTCGTCGGCACGCGCACGCGCTCGGAACTCGTCCGCTGGTCCTCGGAAATCCTCGCGGCGGTCTCGGCCTACTCCTTCCTCAACTATCCCTCGGACAATCGTTGGTTTGGTCTTGTAGGCATCGCCGCATTGGGCGTCCTGCTGGCTTTCCGCGAGGACTGGGAGCGTCCGTCTGACCCCCAGAGGTTCCGGCGCGTCATCGGCATCCTCGGTCTGGCGATTGCCGCGTTGGTCGTCCAAGACAGGTTAGGGAAAGTGGACGGTGGCTGGACATGGATTACGCTGTTGCTCCTTGCGGCCTTCCGTTTCCGTCCGGCCCTTCTGTGGGCTGCTGTTCCCGGTTATCTCCTATCCGCTGGCTGGGTGGTTTTGGCCCCGCTCTCAGGAGGCAATTCCTGGGTGGCCTTCTGGGCTGCGGTGGTGGCCAGCTTGAGCGCCTTCGCTCTGTGGCCACTCATCGGCCGCGTGGACTCCGGTGCCAAAGCCTTGCGTTATGCGTTGGGTTTCCTGACCGCCCTGGTCGGTATGGCTTTTGTCGCTGAGGTATTGCGGGTGTTCTTCTCGATCGCGAACGGGGACTCGTCGCTGTCGGCTTGGCGCATCGCCCTCACGTGGGGCGGTGGCACTGCGTTGCTCGTCGGCGTGACTGCGGCCTGGCGGCGACTCGGCGCAGAGGCCTCCGACCTATGCTTGGTGGCTTGGGGCGCGCTCGGCGGCTTCTTTATCAATAGCATGGCCGAAATAACTGGAATGCGACAGCTTGGTCTCGCCCACACCCCCGTCATCCTGCTCGGCCTTGCCTGCTTACTCTACGTCCTGGTGATCCATACCCGCGAGCAGGGCTCCCGGGGCACCCTACAGCGTGCCCTGCTCGGCGCCGTAACGCTGTTCTTCACCGCGTTCCCCATGCTGGCCAACCTCCCTGGCGCCGGCGTCTCGCTCTTCTGGGCCTTGGCCTCCGTGGTGACGTTCGTCATCGGCCACCTGTTGGCCACGCGTTCGCTGCGCATGGTTGGCCTCGTCGGCCTCGCCATCGCGACGATTCGGGTGCTTTCATACGATATCACCGACATGCTTGGGCGCATTCTCGCCTGTGCCGCCGTGGCGGTCGCCTTCTTCGGCGTTGCCTGGCTCTATGGCCGGATCACCGCCGACAAGAAGGTCGCTTCTTAGGACGGACTCCCCTTTCATACCCCCATGACGACCCCCCTGCGTTACGATTGCCACGTCCACCTCGCTGGTAATGGCAAAGACGGGAGCGGCTGCTGGTTGCGCGTCGAAGGACTTTGGTTGAAGGCGCTCAGCGAGGTCATGCGCCGGGCGGTCGGGATGCCGCTACCGCTGACGCACAAGGACTTCGACGTGAAGTACGTCGAATCCTTAAGCGAAATGATTCGGAGCTCGTATGTCGACAAGGCCTTGTTGCTCGCGCAGGACGAGGTTTACGACGACGAGGGTAAGAAAATGGACTTCGGGTCGTTCCACGTGCCGAACGACTACTTATTCAAGGTCTGCCGCGAGAATCCGGAGTTCGTGCCCGCGGTGTCGATTCATCCTGGACGCAAGGACGCTTTGGAGGAGCTGGACCGATGCCTGGCGGCCGGCGCGCGCGCGCTCAAGCTCCTGCCTAACTGTCAGAACGTGGATTGTTCGCTCCCCCGGTATGAAGCGTTTTGGCGCCGCATGGCGGCCGCGGGTCTCCCGTTCCTCTGCCATACCGGCGGCGAGATGACCGTGCCCGTGATCAACCGTTCCTACCAGGATCCCCGCATCCTCCGTCGCCCGCTGGAGCTGGGCGTCAAGGTCATCGCGGCGCACTCCTCGGGCAACAGCCACTTCTTCGACCAGAACTACTTCGGCGAGCTCATGAAGCTCATGGACGAATTTCCGAAGTTGTATGCGGACACCAGCGCCCTCAACAGCCCAATCCGCAGCGGCGTCCTGAAGCAGGTCAAGGAGTCGGGCCGTCTGGAGCGCTTCTTGCACGGCAGCGATTACCCCGTGCCGGTGGGCGCCTTATGGGTGCGCCTGAGGGGTCTCATCACCACGGCCCAATGGCGCGCGGCGGGGAAGATTCCTAATCTCATTGAGCGGGACGCCTTCCTCAAGCGGGCGATGGGCTTCGATGAGGCTCACTTCACCCGCCTCGGCGAGGTTCTCCGTCCGCTCTGAGGCTTAGAGCGACTTAAGCAGGGTGGGGATGTCGACCGATTCCGAGATCATCTTCTGGATGACGGGAATCTTGTCGGCGTCCTGCTGCATCGTCTTCACCGACATATTATTGATGCGCGCCGTGACCGCGAAGGACTCTGCTTCGACGGCGGCGATCGGGATGCCGGCTTCCTTCATGCGGCGGACGAGATCGTCGTTGGGCAGCAGGCCGTTGGAGAAGATGACGCCCGTGAGCGGCTTTGCATCCGCAGCGGCGAGGAAGGCTTCGAGGAGGTCTTCGCGGTCGCCGGGGACGATCACGAGCGTGCCGGGTATGCGGAGGTATTCGGCGGAGCGGCGGGCGGACATCGCCCCGATGACCACGCGACGGACGCGGCGGAGTCCGGCGGGCTGGTGGATCCAGCGGGCCTTGGTCTCGTCGGCCACTTGGTCGAGGTTCGGGTAGACGAGCATTTCCTGCAAGGGGACGACGCCGAGGAGCGGTACGCCGAGCTTGCGCAGACCGCGACCGGCGAAGTCGCGGATGAACTCAATCTTGTCGGGCATCACCTTGTTCAGAATCACGCCGACCACTTCCACCCCTGCCTTGTCGAAGAGGGCCTTGTTGAGAGCGACTTCGTCGATCGGCTTCCCGATGCCGCCAGCGGCGACGATGATGGCCTTCGAGCCGAGCACCTTGGCGTTGTCGGCGTTGGAGGCGCCGAAGACCGAGCCCACGCCCGCGTGGCCCGAGCCTTCGACGACCACGATGTCCTTGCCGTAGGCCGTTCGGTCGAAGGCGCGGCAGATGCGGTCTTTGAGCTGCGGGCCGATTTCATCGGGGTTCTCGAGGTATTGCTTCGTGAAGTCGGGGCCGATGGCGACTGGCGACATCGCTGCGATCGGGATATCGAGGTCGAAGAGTCCGTCGATGAGGAGCGTGTCCTCGTCGACCTGGTCTTCGCCGGACATCACCACGCGCTGGGCGATTGGCTTGATGTAGCCGACATGCAGGCCCATCGCCTGCAGGGCGGCCGTGAGACCGAGGCAGGTGGTCGTCTTGCCGTCGTTCATGCGCGTCGCCGCGACGAAGATCCGTCGCGTATCGAGGTTCATCGGGCGCGCGAGCAGCCCCGGAACGTTATCGGCGAAACGTTTGCGGACGGGCATGGTCAGGCAGCGGGACCGTCCTTGAGCTTCGGGAAGAGGTAGGACTTGTCGACCGCTTGGGCGGCGACAATGACGGCCGTGCCGAAGATATCGTGGGCGCTGGCGCCGCGGGAGATTTCGGCGGCGGGGCGATCGAGACCCGTGAGGATTTGCCCATAGGCTGGGATATCGGCGATGTGTTGGGCCAGCTTCGAGGCGATGTTGCCCGAGTTGAGGTCGGGGAAGATCAGCACGCTGGCGCGGCCGGCGACGGCGCCGGCGACTTCCTTGGACTGGGCCGCGAAGGGATTGATGGCCGCGTCGGCCTGCATCTCGCCGTCGATGTCGCAGGGGATGCCCAGGGCGCGCGCTTTCCGGCGGGCGAGGTCGGTGGCGACCTGGACTTTCTTCACCGCGGCCAGGCGCGGGTTGGCGGCGTGGGTCGAGTAGGCGAGCAACGCGACCTTCGGGGTCGTGTTGGTCAGGTGGCCGGCGAGACCCGCGGTGGTCACTGCGATGTCGGCGAGCTGTTCGGCGGTCGGTTCCGGGATGACGCCGCAATCCGCCAGGAAGAGCACGCCATCGATGCCGAACTTACCTTCTTCGGATTCGAGGATCTGCATCGACGAGACCGTCTCGACGCCCGCTTGGCGGGGCATCACCTGGAGGATGGCGCGCAGGCCAGAGGCGGCGTGCGTGGTGGCCCCCGAAATCAGGGCGTCGGCACCGCCGGTGGCGACCATCAGGCAGGCGAAGTAATTGGGCACGAGGGCCAGTTCGGTCGGATTGCCCTGCAGGTTCGTCTTGCCGTAGCGCTGGATGGATTCGAGCTTCTCGGCGAAGCCCTTCAGCTCATCGCTGCGTTCTGGTTCGACGATGCGGATGCCATCGAGGCTGATGTTGAGCCGCGCGGCGTTGACCTTGATGCGCTGGCGGTCGCCGACGAGGATCGGTACGCCGAGTTTCTTGACGACGAACTGGCGGGCGGCCTGGATGACGCGGGCATCGGCGCCTTCGGGGAAGACGATGCGCTTGGGGTGGTTCTGGAGGCGGGCGGAAAGGCGGGAAATGAGGGACATGGTCGGTGGACGTCGGTGAGGGCCGACGGGGGCGTATTAAGTTTAAATCGTCCCTCAGGGCGAGGCAGAAGGCTTCGCCCTGCGAACCGTTGCCGCAGCGTTACTTAGCGGGCGTGGGCAGGGTCGGCTTGAAGGCGGGGAAGTCCTCCAGGGAGGCTTTGGCGGTCGCTTCGACGTGGTAGCCCATCTTTTCGAAATACGCGCTCACGTCGGCCTTGGCGGCCTTGCCGTAGCGTTCAGCAAAGAGGCTCTGCAGCTGCTCCTTGGTCGCACCCTTCTGGGTGGGGTCGGTGGCGTAGGAGCGCAGCGTCGCGCGGAGGGGTTCCCAGCCATGGGCGCGGATCAGGACGACGAAAGTTGCGAGCTGTTCAAACGGACCCTTGTTGGGTTCGGCGGCGAAGCGCTTCGCCAGCAGCTCATCAATTTTCTCCATCGCCGGGTGGCCGCGGCCCTGGGGCTTGCCAACGAGTTTTTCCATGACGTAGAGGGAGAAGAAATTGCAGGTCACTTCCGTCTGGCCTTCGAAGGTCCAATCGCGGCGCTGGTGGTTGTGGCCGAGTTCATGGAAGAAGCCCCAGTTGCCTTCCTTGGTCAGCTTCGGGAGATCGATGCTGTCCTTCTGTGACGGCTCAATCCAACACATGAACGGGTATCCCGAGTGCATGAAGCCGGCGGAGATCTGGCGGTCCGGCACGACACGCTCCGGGGCGAGGCGGTTTAGCGCGACGAGGTCGGCTTCGAGGGCCATCGCCTTGTCCCACCATTCCAGGAGCGCCTGGGGGTCGGCGAGTTTTTTTACCTCAGCGGCTTGGACGTGCAGAATCACATACTTGCCGACGAGCGTGACCCAGGGGGCGGGGTTCTGCTTGGCCTTCATCCAGGTATCGGGAGTGTCCTTGCCGAGGACGTAGGTGGGCATCGCGACGGCGTTGCTGAATTGCAGCGGAGTGGAAGGCGAGGCCTTCACCGGCTTACGCCAGTCCTTGTGCGAGCTCTGGATGAAGAGCTGACCGCCG
Source organism: Opitutus sp. GAS368 (assembly GCA_945866215.1). Classification (GTDB taxonomy): domain Bacteria; phylum Verrucomicrobiota; class Verrucomicrobiia; order Opitutales; family UBA953; genus UBA953. The sequence goes on from CAMBGQ010000005.1 coordinate 16,851, forward strand.
AACGGATTGGCGATCTTGTTGTCGCCGACCTTCAGTTCGAACGTGCGCGCGATCACCGGGAAGCGATTCCACTTCTCGAGCTTGAGTAGGCTATCGCGGTGGCAGCCGATGATAACTTTGATCACGCGGTTCTCGGGGAGCGAGGCGACCTCCACGATGACGACTTCGCCGGGCGCGGCGTAGAGACCGGTCTCCTGCCAGGCGTCCGGGCCGGTGGCGAGGTTGGGGGCGTTGCCGGCGTTGGTGTCCCAGCGATGGACGAGATTAGAATCATAGGTGACCGTGCGGGCGACGCGCTCCTTAGACTCGACGCTTCCGGGGAAGTCCTGGGCCGCGGCGTGGGCGCCGAAGGTGCCTGGTTCCTTGGCCATGTAGGTTTTAATCGATTCGTGTAGTTCGCCGCGGTCAGCTTCAGCGGGCTGCTTGAAGGGTGTCTTCTTCGTCGGAGTGATCTCTTCCGGAGTAAGGGCGGCGAAAGCGACGGAGCTCGCAAAGAGGAAGGCACAAAGAGGACGCATGGGGAGGGGTATGCTCACCATGTATTTATCGCTCAACCTCGCCAACGCCAAACCCCTCCAGGGAGCCGGTTTTTAACGGAAGATAACGGTCTTATTACCAGCGAGGAGAACGCGGTCCTCGACGACGGCACGCAGGCCGCGGGCGAGCACGACCTTCTCGATATCCTTACCCAGGTGGGCCATGTCTTCCGGCGTGTCCGAATGGTCGATGCGGATTACGTCCTGCTCCACGATGGGTCCTTCGTCCAGTTCCGGCGTGACGAAGTGGCAAGTCGCACCGATGAGCTTCACGCCACGGCGATGCGCCTGATGGTAGGGCTTGGCCCCGGCGAACGAAGGCAGGAACGAATGGTGGATGTTGATGATTTTGCCGGCGAAGTTACGGCAGAGTTCTTCATCAAGCACCTGCATGTAGCGCGCGAGGACAATGAGGTCAGCTTTCTCCTGGTGGAAGAGCTGCTCCATCTTGCGGTAAGCCGCATGCTTGGTCTCCGGCGTCACCGGGACGAAGTGGAAAGGAATGCCGTGGGCTTCGACAATTTTGCGGTGGTCTTCGTGATTGGAGATCACGCAAGGAACTACGAACGGAAAATCCTGGGCGACGTGGCGGGCGAGCAGGTCGTAGAGGCAGTGCTCCTGCTTCGAGCAGAGGAGGATGACGCGCCGGGGCTTGGTTGAATCGGAGAGGGTCCACTCCATGCCGAACTTTTTTGCGACCGGAGCGAAAAGTTCGCTGAATTTATCCGCCGGGAAGTCGAGGGAGTCGCCGTTGATTTCGACCCGCATAAAGAATCGTTTTAGTTCGTGTTCGGTATGCTGGCTGGCTTCTGTGATCCAGCCCTTGTGGCCGGCGACGAACGCGGACACCTCGGCCACGATGCCGCTGGTGTCAGGGCAGGAGAAGCTAAGGGTGAGGGTGCGGGCCATGACGGAGGATGGAAGGGGAGGGGCGCAGGGGTCAAGACACGGTGGCGGTGAAGGCTCACGGCGCCCAGTTTTCGATGAAAAACACGCTGCGACCGTCCCGCCTGCAGGATTGACCAGCCCTCGCCCCTTCCTACGTTCACTCTTCACCTTTTACACAGATGGCCAAGACCCTGTTCCAGAAAGTTTGGGAAGCGCACGCGGTGCGCAAGCTGCCTAACGGCCAGACCCAATTGTTCATCGGCACGCACCTCATCCATGAGGTGACGAGTCCCCAGGCCTTCGGCATGCTCCGGGACCTAGGCCTCCAGGTGAAGTTCCCCCAGCGGACCTTCGCCACGGTCGACCACATCGTCCCGACCAACGAGATCAAGGAGCCCTATTCCGACCCGATCGCCCAGGAGATGATCGAGGCCCTCCGTAAGAACACTAAGGACTACGGCATCCGCTTCTTCGACACCACGACCGGTAACCAGGGCATCGTCCACATGGTCGGTCCGGAGCAGGGTATCACCCAGCCCGGCACCACGATTGCTTGCGGTGACTCCCATACCGCGACCCACGGCGCGTTCGGCGCGATCGCTTTCGGCATCGGCACCACGCAGGTTCGCGACGTCCTCGCGACCCAGACTCTCGCCCTCAGCCCACTCAAGGTCCGTCGCATCGAGGTCAACGGCAAGCTCGCCCCTGGCGTCTACGCCAAGGATGTCATCCTGCACATCATCCGCGTCCTCGGCGTCAACGGTGGCATCGGTTACGCTTACGAATACGCCGGCACGACCTTCGACGGCTTCTCCCTCGAGGAGCGCATGACGGTCTGTAATATGTCCATCGAAGGCGGCGCCCGTTGCGGTTACGTCAACCCAGACCAGAAGACTTTCGACTACATCAAGGGTAAGCCGTTCGCGCCGAAGGCCGCCGATTGGGACTCTGCCGTCGTTCGCTGGGCTTCCTTCGCTTCCGACGCCGGTTGCCAGTATGACGACATCAAGCCCTTCAGGGCTGAGGAGATTCGTCCGACTGTCACCTGGGGCATCACCCCGGGTCAGGCTATCTTCATCGACGAGAAGATGCCGGCGCTCGAGACCCTCAACGCCGCCGACCGCCAGACCGCGGAAGACGCGTACGCTCACATGAAGCTCGCGCCGAACACCCCGATCAAGGGCACGAAGGTCGATGTCTGTTTCCTCGGTTCCTGCACCAACGGCCGTATCTCCGACCTCCGCGAGGTCGCCAAGTATCTTAAGGGCCGCAAGGTCAGCCCGAGCGTCAAGGCAATCGTCGTCCCTGGCTCGCAGCTCACCGCTATCCAGGCCGTCCACGAAGGCCTCGATAAGATTTATATCGAAGCTGGCTTCGAATGGCGCGGCGCGGGTTGCTCCATGTGCCTCGCGATGAATCCCGACAAGCTGGTCGGCGACCAGCTCTGCGCCAGCTCCTCGAACCGTAACTTCAAGGGCCGTCAGGGTTCGCAGACCGGACGCACGGTGCTCATGAGTCCACTCATGGTCGCCGCCGCTGCCATCACTGGCCAGGTCTCCGACGCTCGCGAAGTCTTTAAGGTCTGATGTCCGCCTCCGCACCAGTCACCCGCGTGCTCGCCCGTCTTGCCCAGGGTGATGATCTCGCCGTGGCCTGCTCGGCCGAAGGCCTCGCTTGCCAGCGCGATGTGCGCGTCGACGCCCATTACGACGGCAAGCCCGTGTGTACCGTGACCCTCCCTTGGGTCGTGGACGGCCACGCAATCTTGCAGCCCGACGGGACCGTTGCCGCCGCCGTCGCCGAAGAGCGGCTCGCCTCCTTGGCCTCCGCCCTCGCGATGCCGGTCTGCGTCGTACGCCGTCCCGTCACTGCCTAAACCCTTCAATCCGCCATGTCCCTCGCCAAAATCACTCAGGTCAAAGCCCTCGCCCTCGCCGTCCCCGGCGACGACATCGACACCGACCGCATCATTCCCGCGCGCTTTCTCCGCTGCGTGACCTTCGATGGTCTCGGCGAGCACGCCTTCCGCGATGAGCGCACCGGCCCAGACGGCAAGGAGCGCCCGCATCCGATGAACTCGGCCCAGGCCGCTCGTATCGCCGCCGCCAAGCAGGGCGTCATGGTCGTTGGTTTTAACTTCGGTTGCGGCAGCTCCCGCGAGCACGCGCCCCAGTCGCTCTGGCGCTTCGGCTTCACCGCGTTCGTCGGGGGCAGCTTTGCGGAGATCTTCTTCGGCAACTCCACCACCCTCGGCGTGCCTTGCCTGACCCTCTCCAAGGAAGACCTCGCTGAGTGCGACGCCTTTGTCCGCGCTAATCCGGAGGTCGAAGTCACCGTCGACGTCGAAAAGCAGACCGTCTCCGCCGGTGCCAAGACCTGGCAGGCCGGCATCGCCGCTTCCGCCCGCGACGGCCTTATTAAAGGCAAGTGGGACCCCATCGCCGACCTCCTCGAAGGTGCCGACTCCGTGGCCAAGACCGCGGGTGGTCTTGCCTACGTCGAAGGCAAGTAAGCAGACCATTCAGCCAAGCAAAAGGCCGCCCGATGGGCGGCCTTTTTGTTAGCACATAAACTGCGGCTTACTTAAAGCGGACGCCATTGGCGTCCTGCGTGACCGTGCAGGCTTCGATGATGGCCCAGATCCACATGAAGAACCAGAGGATGCCGCAGCTCAGGATGGAAACGAGAAGCTGGATAAGGCCGCGGGTCGTGTACCCGGCGTAGAAGTTGTGGATGCCGATACCCAGTAGGACCGCTAGTAGCACATAAGGCACGCGGTCCTTGGCGTCGGGGTGATGGTTGACTGTAGTCTGGTGGTAATGAGGGGTGGCCGGAGCCGAGTGGGTCATGGGCGGCGGGACCGGCAGGCCGGCGGCGAGCTGGGTCTGCTGGAGCGGCGTCCAGTTGGCCATGCCGTTCGTCCAGACCAGCGTATCGATGGAGATAGTCCGATTGGCGATGAGGCCGAGCATGGTGGCTTCGTCGACCGGTCCAATGCGATTGCCGTTCTGTTCGTAATACCACATGCGATGGTTATGAGGGGTGGTTGATCTGCTGTAAAAACAAAAGAGGCCCGTCGCCGGGCCTCTTCGTTATAATCTGGAGGCCCCTTTTCAGCCCTTCCAGATGCGGAGGAGGGCGTCGGCCATGTCGGACGGCGTGGCTGCGACGGAGATGCCGCACTCCTCGAAGATCTTGATCTTCGCGGCGGCGGTATCTTCGGCGCCGCCGATGACGGCGCCAGCGTGGCCCATACGACGTCCGGCCGGAGCGGTGGCACCGGCGATGAAGCCCGCGACGGGCTTCTTGCAGTGCTCCTTGATCCAGCGGGCGGCTTCGACTTCGGCGTTACCGCCGATTTCGCCAATCATGATGATCGCGTCGGTTTCTGGGTCATCGTTGAAGAGCTTGATGACGTCGAGGTGCGAGGTCCCGTTGACGGGGTCGCCGCCGATGCCGACGCAGGTCGACTGGCCCTTGCCGCGGCAGGTGAGCTGCCAGACGGCCTCATAGGTGAGAGTGCCGGAGCGGGAGACCACGCCGACGTTACCACGCATGTGGATGTAGCCCGGAGCGATACCGATGCGGCAGCCGCCGGAGGACTTGTCGCCGCGACCAGGGGTCACGATGCCGGGGCAGTTCGGGCCGATGAGGCGGGTGCGACGACCAGCCATAGCGCGCTTAGCGCGGACCATGTCACGGACCGGGATGCCTTCCGTGATGGCCACGGCGAGATCGAGATCAGCGTCGAAGCATTCCAGGATGGCGTCGGCCGCGAAGGGCGGAGGGACGAAGATCGCGGAGACCGTGGCGCCGGTCTGCTTAGCGGCTTCGGCGACGGTGTTGAAGATCGGGACCTTCTTGCCGGCGTGTTCGAAGACCTGGCCGCCCTTGCCCGGGGTGACGCCGGCGACGACTTGTGAGCCGTAGTCGAGCGAGAGGCGGGCGTGGCGCGCGCCGAAATCGCCCGTGATGCCCTGGACGAGGATACGCGTATCTTCTTTAACGAGAATAGACATGAGAGTGTGCTGCGAGGGGTTACTTGGCGTTGACCAGCTTCACGATCTTCTGGGCCGCGTCGGCCATCGAATCGCCCGACACAATCGTCAGGCCCGAAGCGGAGAGGGTGGCCTTGCCGGCTTCGACGTTGTTGCCTTCGAGGCGGACCACGAGGGGCAGTTTGAGGCCGGTTTCCTTGACCGCTTCGATGATGCCCGTGGCGATCACGTTGCAGTCCATGATGCCGCCGAAGATGTTCACCAAGATGCCCTTCACGTTGGCGTCGCCGAGGATGATCTTAAAGGCTGCCGTCACTTGGTCCTTCGTCGCGCCGCCGCCGACGTCGAGGAAGTTGGCTGGGCTGCCGCCGAAGTGCTGGATGATGTCCATTGTGGACATCGCGAGGCCGGCGCCGTTGACGAGGCAGGCGATATTGCCGTCGAGGGCGATGTAAGAGAGGCCGAACTTGGAGGCTTCGATTTCCTTGGCGTCTTCTTCGTTGAGGTCGCGGAGGGCGACCACATCAGGGTGGCGGAAGAGGGCGTTGTCGTCGAACGACACCTTGGCGTCGAGGGCGAGAAGCTTGCCTTCCTTTGTGACCAGGAGCGGGTTCACTTCGACCATTGCGCAATCCTTCTCCCAGTAGAAGTGGTAGAGCTTCGTCACGAGCGTGACGCACTGTTTGAAGAGGTCGCCGGAGAAACCGAGCGAGAAGGCGATCTGGCGGGCCTGGAAGGCCTGGAGGCCGACGGCCGGGTCGACCTGCACCTTGAAGATTTTCTCCGGGGTGTGGTGGGCGACGTGTTCGATTTCCATACCGCCTTCAGTCGAGGCGACGATGACCGGGAAGGACGTCGCGCGGTCGAGGAGGATGGCGAGGTAGTATTCGTCGTCGCGGCCGTCGGGGCGCTTGCCCAGGTTCGCGGCTTCGGTGAAGTAGATGGTCTGGACCTTGCGGCCGGCTTCGCCCGTCTGGGCGGTCACGAGGGTGTTGCCGAGCATCGCCTGAGCGTTCTCGAGGGCTTTCTCTTTGGTCGGCGAAAACTTCACGCCGCCCTTGAAGCCGTCGGTGAAAGTGCCTTTGCCGCGGCCACCGGCGTGGATTTGGGACTTCACCATGATGCCACCGGAGGTGTCGATCTTGGCGAGCGCGCCTTCGAATTCGGCGGCAGAGGTGACCGCCACGCCCTTGGGCACGGCGACGCCAAACTGTGCGAACAGTTCTTTGGCTTGGTATTCGTGAATGTTCATGAAAATGAAAGGTCGGCGGCGGTGGGCGGCGTCCCGAGGCGGGGCGTCGTCGGCGGTCGCCGCAGGAGGTCTCAGTTGCCGGTCAGGTCGGTTTCCTTCGCCTTGAGATGCTTCTCGATATCCTTCGTGCAATTGTCCGTGTGGGTCTGGATTTCCTTCTCGGCGCGCTTCAGTTCGTCGTCGGTGACGGTCTTCTCCTTGTTGCCTTTCTTCAGGAGTTCGAGGGCATCGCGGCGGGCGTTGCGGACGCGGACCTTGCCCTCTTCGGCCATCTGGGTGGCGCGCTTGGCGAGCTCGAGGCGGCGTTCACCGGAGAGGGAGGGGACTGGGCAGCGCATGAAGTTACCCTGCGGGACCGGGTTGATGCCGACGTTGGCGGCCATGATGGCCTTGCGGATATCGTCCATCACGCCCTTGTCGAAGGGCTGGACCACGATTGTCTGTGCGTCCGGGGTGGTGATGGCGGCCATGTCCTTCAGGCGTTGCGTCATGCCGTAGGCTTCGACGTGGACCTGAATATTCTCGATCATGCTGGGCGAGGCCTTGCCAGTGTGGAGCGTAGCGAATTCGTGCGAGGTGTGGTCGACCGCCTTCTTCATGGCGTTGGCGCCGTCGGCGATGACTTTCTTGAGGTCCATAGGAGCGAGTGGGGTGGGTGGGTTGGGAAAATCAGCCGACGAGGGTACCGATGCGCTGGCCGAGGACGGCTTTCTTCACGGCGCCTTTCTCGGACATCGAGAGCACGATGATCGGGAGTTTGTTGGCCTCGCAGAGCGAGAACGCTTCGGCGTCCATCACGCCGAGGCGTTTCTGGAGGGCTTCGGCGTGCGAGAGGCGGACGAAGCGCTTGGCGTCCTTGTGCTTCATCGGATCCTTGTCGTAGACCCCGTCGACCTTGGTGGCCTTGAGGATGGCGTCGGCGCCGATCTCGTTGGCGCGGAGGGCGGCGGCGTAGTCGGTCGTGCAATACGGGTTACCCGTGCCGGCGACGAAGATGACGATGCGGCCGCGCTCGAGGTGGCGGGTGGCGCGGCGCTGGATGAACGGTTCGGCGATACGGTCCATCGGGATGGCGGTCATCACGCGGCATTCGAGGCCGGCTTTCTCGAGCCGGTCCATGAGGGCGAGCCCGTTGATGACCGTGGCGAGCATGCCCATGTTGTCGCCCGTGGTGCGGTCGGTGCCGTTGAGGCGGGCGCCGGCGAGCCCGCGGAAGATGTTGCCGCCGCCGACGACGACCGCGACCTGGGTGCCGACTTTCTGGATCGAACGGAGCTCTTCGGCGAGGCGGTCGAGGACGGCGCTATCGATGGATTCGCCGGTGACGTCGTTGCGCAAGGCCTCACCACTGATCTTCAGCACGATTCGACGATACTTCGGCTTGGGGGAGGCGGTGGCAGGCATACAGGGGAAATGAGCCGAAGGAACCCCAGCGTCAACCCCGCCTTGGTCTCGCTTGACTCCGACCCATGAGTCGCTGTTCAGTCGGGGTGCGCAGACCCGTGGTGTAACGGTAGCACAAGTGATTTTGGTTCACTTTGTCGGGGTTCGAATCCCTGCGGGTCTACGCTCTTCGGGGGAGGTCCTTTCGCCCCAAACAAGAACCCCGGCGGGCCGGGGTTCAGGGCGTCGCTGGAAGGGCGGCTTAGGCGCGACCGAGGTATTCCTTGTTCTCGGTGCTGACCTTGATCTTCTCGCCCTGCTTGATGAAGAGTGGGACGTTGACCTGGAGGCCGTTCTCGCAGGTGACCGTCTTCTGGACGTTGCCGGCGGTGTCGCCCTTGACGGCGGGCGGGGCTTCCAGGACTTCGACGATGACGGAGGGGGGGAGGTCGACGGTGATGGGCTTTTCCTCGACGAAGAGGACCATGTAGGAGGTGCCCGAGATCAGGAACTCCCGGGAATCCGCGAGGGAGGCGGTCGAGATGTAGTATTCCTCGTTGGTGTTGGTGTCGACGAAGACGTAGCTACCGTCGGCCTCATAGGAGAGTTCGAGGGATTTGGTGCTGTTATCGAAGACGTCGAAGCTGACCCCGATGCCGCAGCGGACGGGGATCTTGGCGCCGGTCTTGATGGAGCGGAGCTCCATCTGGACGTAGGAGGCGTTGTTCGGGGGGGTGCGCACGAGGCATTCAAGGACAATGCAGAGCTCTCCGTTGTAGCTCATGATGTTCTTCTTCTTGATGCGATTGACGGGGAGGGAGGCCATGGGAGTAAGGGCGGACACAAGCGGACGCCCTTGATACGGTCAAGCCGGACTTGCCCGAAAGGAGGGCAGGGGGCGCTTCGCCCCACAAAACGGCGTCGAGGGGGTTGCCTCGCGACTTACTCGAGCGTGAACAGGACCCCGCCGATTTGGGTAATCTTCATCTTGGGGGCGGTGCCGCCCGCGGCGGTCGCTGCGGCGGCTGCGCCGTTCGACCCTTCGACCGAAGCGCCGTCAACGGCTTCCACTTCGATGCCGGTGTAGAGGGAAATCATCTTCGAGTAGAGTTGCTGCAATTCGGCCTTGGTCGTCACGACCATCTCCACCGTCTTGGCGTGGGTGGTGGTCGGGTAGGTCTTCACGACGATGTCGCTGGTGCTATTGCTCAGGATGTTGTTGGCCTTGGATTCGATGATCGCGAGCGGGCCGGGGATGGGAAGTTTGCTGGCGGCGCTGGGGTCGAGGCCGCGGTTTTCGGAGTTGGCGGCGCTGGCGCGGTTGGCGCGGTTGGCGACGTCGGCCGTGCCCGGCGGGCGGGCGTTGTAGATACGAAGCTGCTGGGTCGAATCCTTCATATCGATGACGACTTCGGCGACAATGAAGGATCCGGTGGTGTATTCCTGGAAGGAAATCGAAAGGATGGCGTCCGCGCGGCCGTAGAAGGCCATGTCGGTATTGGCGACCTTGATGCCGAAGATGCCTTGGTTGCGGATAGCCTTCTTGGTCATCTGGAACGCTTCGGCGTGTGTGGCGAGGGCGGCGGTCACAAGCAGGGCGGCGGCGAGGGCTTTGGGGCTCATGGCGTTAATCCTTTACCCACGCAGGTGCCGAAGCAAGATTACATCCGATGCTGAGCTGCCAGAACCTCACCGTGCAGGCGGGTAATGACGGCCCCGTCATCCTCGACGGCGCCAACGCCCGCTTCCTTCCCCGCGGCCTCAATGCCGTTATCGGGCCCTCGGGCTGCGGCAAGACGACCTTGATGAAGGCGATCCTGGGCATCTTGCCTTCGAGCGGCGAAGCCTACCTCGCCGATCAACGCATCACCTGCACCGAGGACCTCGTCGGGAAGGTCGGTTTCGCTCCGCAGTTCACCGCCGCTCAGGCGCAGCTGACCGTCGGCGAGTCCTTGGGGTATGCCCTCGAACTGGCCGTGCCGGATGCCGCCGAGCGCGCCCGTCGCCTGGAGTCCGTCTTGGGTGTCACCGGCTTAGCGCCGCATCGCGACAAGCGCGTCTCAGCCCTCTCGGGCGGCCAGCTTCGCCGTCTTTCGCTCGGACTGGAGCTGACCTTGGACCCGCCTTGCATGGTCTGCGACGAGGTCACGTCCGGCCTCGATCCTCAATCCGAGGACCAGATCCTCGCGCTGCTGCGCAATCTCGCCGAGACGAACCACAAGAGTTTCGTCTGCATCATCCATAATCTCGGCAAGCTCAAGCAATTCGATTGGGTCACGGTCGTCTACCAGGGGGACGTCGTCTTCCAGGGTTCGCCCGCCGCGCTACTCGGCTACTTCGGCATTCCCGACGGCTTGCGTCTTTATGAAGTGTTGAACGGCGCGGACCTTGCCACGTGGCGCGACCGCTGGGCCATCCATCAGGCCGAGTACCCGGATTCCTTCGAGGTCGCCGTCGCCCAGGTCGGTGCGCCCGCCGTGATCGAACCGCTCCCCGAACCCGACGTCCCTGGCGGCGTCTCGCAGTTCACGACGCTGCTTTCCCGTCGGCTCAAGCTCTTCTTCCGCGACACTGGCTACCTCGGCCTGACGCTCGCGATCACGTTCGGCTTCCCGCTCCTCGTGATCATCTTCAACCTCGATGGGGTCTGGGATGTCCTGAAAATCCCGATGGACCGTAATACCTCGTCGATGGCGGAGGTGCAGCAGGCGCTGAAGGTGCAGATGTCGAACGCCCAGCTGGCCGGCCTCGCTGCCGGCTTGGTGATGTTCCAAGTCATCTTGCTGACGCTCATGGGCGCCAACAATGGCGGCCGCGAGATTTCCGCCGAGCGCATCCTTTACGAGAAGGAGCGCATGACCGGCCTGCGGCCGTGGGCCTATGCGTTCTCCAAGATCGTCTTCGTTTCCCTCGTCGCAATTTTCCAGGGGGTTTGGATGTGCTTCTTCGTGAAACTCATCTGCAACTTCCCCGGACCATGGGCCGAGCAGCTCGCCATCCTCGCCGCCAGCTGCGTCTCGATGTCGATCGTCTGCCTCGGCTTCTCGGCCATGCTGACTTCTCCGGAGAAATCCTCGCTGCTCTCCATCTACCTCGTCGGTTTCCAGTTGCCGCTCTCTGGGGTGGTGCTCGCCTTGCCCGCCGCGCTGACCTGGGTCTGCCGCCCGTTCATCAATTCCTATTGGGGTTGGTCCGGCTACATGAAGTCGATGATGGGGCACCCGCTTTACGACGCCTACACGGCGAGCATGCCCAATCAGACGGCCACGGTGGCCAGCACCACCGAAGGGCTGGCCGTGCTGCTGGTGCAGGGGCTGTTCGGCTTCTGTCTCGTGGTGTATGGTTGTCAGCAAAAGCGCTGGAATTAAAGGGGCTGGGCGTAATCCCCTAGGCCCCGAGCGGCCGACTTATTTCAATTATCAAGGAAATCGCTGGAACTAATCTCCCGCCGGGTTAGGCTTTGGGGAGATCGCCCCCGCCCCTTTTTCATGTCCAAAATCAACCCCCTCTACTTCGCCCTCGGCATTCCGGTCGTCGTGATCGTCATCCTCGTTGCGCTTGTCGCCCCGCGCATGGGCGGCGGCGGCAAGTTCGCCGACCTCACGCCGTTCTCGGCCGAGACCTATCGGAAGGACTGGGCCACGCTCCAAGGGAACTCGTATCGGCTCGAGTGCCAGGTCGATCGGCAGCTTTCGTACGTCGAAGGACGTGGCCGCGTGCTCGCCGTGAAGCCCATCGACAAGGACCCGAGCCGGGCCACCGTCCGCATCCCGATTTTCATCCCCGCCGGCACGAGCGACTCGTTTGAAGTTGGCCAGCGCTTCAAGTGCAAGCTGCGCGTCACCCGCGACCTCCTCGTCGTCGAAGCCCTCGAACGTTTCTGAACCTTTCCCCCATGCGTCACATTTTCCTCAGTTGTCTCGGTTGGTGCGCGTTGACCGTGCTCGGCTTCGCCCAGGCGCCACCCCCGGCATCCGCCCAGGGAGGCACGGCCGGCGATTACAAGAGCTCGACCGCCGAAGGCGGCGCCGACCGTGTCTTCAACGTCAACAGCGACTCCGTGGACATGGAGAATGGCACGATGCAGTGGAAGGGCACGACGATGAACCTTGGTAACTCGCGCGCTGTCCGCGCCCGCTTCGAACGCTACCTGGCCGCGCCGACCGACAGCGGCGACATGAAGCGCTACGTGGCCGTTCTGGATCAAATCCAGTTCCTGCTTTCGGCCCAGTCCATCAACCAGGAAAACTATTATCGTAATCAGCAGGAGGCCTTCAATTTGCTCTTCAAGGCCGCGGAATTCGACATCGACGCCAACAACTCGCTGACCATCGCCTCGCAGGTGCAGAAGGTTTGGGTGATGAAGCAGGAGTTTAAGCAGATTGAGGTCACCAAGGCGCAGTTGGAGACCCTGCGCAAGGTGCAGGAAGGCATTATCATCAACCGCGCGGACGTGATCGAGGAAGCCAATGCGGCGAATGAGCAGGCGCCGAAGGGAGCAACAAAGTTAGGTAAGGCCTCCACCGGCGCCACCGAACTCGGCTACAAGGTGAAGGATGAAGCCCGGACGCAGGCGCAGATCTTAGCCAAGGATGCGGAGCTGCTCGCGCTCGGACTCAAAGCGAAGATCGAGTTCCAGTCCCAGATGGTCTCCTTCCTGATGGCTCGCCGCTATCGCCATTCCCTGATCACGAGTTCTTTCTACCGCGTGCTCTTCAAGGGCGGCAGCCAGAATATCGTCGTCGGCGCTAAAGAAGTGAAGGAGTTCTTCCCGATCTCCGACTTCGTCCCGACGCTCGAGTCCTTCGACATGCTCTCCCGCGAGGCGATCAAGGATGTCTCGAAGGGGATGCAGACGGTCGACGATCTGGTGAAGCAGGGCGAGCTCTATGCCGCGTTCGAGCGCCTGCAGGAGACTTATTTCCTCGGTGAGTTCGAACCCGTCGTGATGGCCTACCCGCAGGAGAAGAAACGCGAGATGCTCGCCCTCTGGCGGGACCTCCGCGAGCTCCAGCGTCTCGGCGACGAGCGCGACCTCGGTAATGTCGAAGGCTACGTGAACAAGATCCGTGGCCGTGCCCGCGACTTTCCCGGAGCCCCAATCCTCTCGAAGGTCAGCAACGCGATGAACGCCTCGAACATGTCGTTGCTCTCCGCCAAGGGCGCCGTGCTTTCCGGTGATAACGCCAAGGCCGAGGCCGCCCTCGAGCGCGCGGCCAAGATCTGGCCCCAGAATCCCGGCGTGAAGGATTTTGCGACTCAGGTCGTGAGCCGCCAGGATACGCTCGCCCAGAAGATCCCCGAGTTCGACCGCCTACTGGCCGAGTCGAAGTGGCGCGATATCTTCAACAAGAAGCTCGAATACGCTTTGGCGCTTGCGCAGGACAAGGAGCGTTCCGAGAAGCTCCGCAAGGTCGTGAACCGCGTCGGCGAGCTCGACGCCAATATCCAGAAAGCCTCCGTGCTGGCCACGCAGAATAATCCTTACCTCGCCTGGGACGTGATCGTCGAGGTCTACAAGACCGAGTCCGACGACCTGGTCCTGGCCAAGACCCGTTCCGACATCGCCCCGCTCGTAGCCAATTACGCGCAGCTGATCGGTCAGGCGGAGAAGCTGGAGAGGGACGGCGCCGAGGCCGCTGCGCTCACGGCCTGGCTGGCCGCGCAGGACCTGAATCCGGCCTCGCTCACCTGCGACGCCTCGGTCAAACGCCTGGCCAAGTCGGTCGCCGAAAGTGCTGTGATTCGCGCGACGGGCGCCGTGCCCGCCCCGCCTGCGGCCGCCGACGCCGAGGAAGTGCCGGTCCCGCCGAGCAAGTAAGCCTTACCAGAGGCTGACCGGATTGTCTTCGAGGGGATCGACCACCGTGATGCGGAGGTCGGTCTTCCGTTCGCGGACCTCGTTCATCAAGGCGTCGACGATGATGGTGCGGTTGCACTCCTTGCTGAGGTGGCCGAGGTAGAGCTGCGTCGCCTGCCAATCACGGAGCCCGAGCAGGAGTTCCTTGGTTTGCACGTTGGAGAGATGGCCGAAGTTACCGCGGATACGTTGCTTGAGCGACGTCGGCCGCTTGGACAGGTCCAGCATCTCGTCGTCATAGTTCGCCTCCAGCACGAGGATATCGGCGAGCGCGACGTGGTGCTTCACGACCGCCGTGGCGTGCCCGAGGTCGGTCAGCCAGGTCAGGCGTTTGGCGGGCCGGGCGTCCTCGGCGGGGAGGTCGAAGGCGAACCCGACCGGGTCGGCGGCGTCGTGTGGAATCGGGATTGCGGTGACCTGTAGCCCCTTGAACTCGAAGGTCGTACCGGTCTCGAACAGCTGCCAGTCGGGCTGCGACTTCAGGGTATCCTTGATTCGCCGGGCCGTCTCGCGGTTGGCGAAGACCTTGAGCAGGGGATTCTGACGCAGCAGGGCGGGCAGGCCGACGCAATGGTCCGCGTGCTCGTGGGTCAGGAAGACCGCATCAAGGGCGCGCGCTTCGAGGCCGAGCTTCTGGAGCGAGGCTTCGAGCCGGGGTCCTTGGAAACCCGCGTCAAGCATCACGCGCACACCGCCCGCCTCGAGCAAGGAGCAGTTGCCGGAACTGCTGGTGCCAAGGATGTGGAAGGCGAAGGCCATGCGTCAGGCGATGCAACCTCGTCACGGGGCCGCCTTCAAGCCGCCATTCGCCCTTTTCCGCTTGAGGGCGAGGGGGACCGGAGGGATGGTAGGTCATCCCGCCATGCCCTCCCTTCCTCGTGTCATCAGCATCATCATGGGGGGCGGTCGTGGCTCTCGTCTCTATCCCTTGACCAAGGATCGCTGCAAGCCGGCCGTCCCGCTGGCCAGCAACTACCGCCTGGTCGACATCCCGATCAGCAATTGCCTGAACTCCGGTTTCAACCAGATCTTCGTTCTGACGCAGTTCAACACCGCCTCGCTGCATAAGCATATCCAGCAGACGTATAAGTTTGACGGTTTCGGCCGCGGCTTTGTCGACATCCTCGCCGCCGAGCAAACGGGCGACAAGGAAGCTTGGTATCAAGGTACGGCCGATGCGGTCCGCCAGAACCTCCATCACTACAACCTCAAGGACGAGGACTTGGTGCTCATCCTTTCCGGTGACCAGCTTTACCGTCTCGATTTCGACGAGCTCGCCCGCCAGCACATTGAGAACGCCGCCGACGTCACCATCGCCGCCAAGGCCATGCCCTCCGACCAGGTCAGCGCCCTCGGCGTGATGCGCGTCAACGCCGACCTGCGCATCGTGGAGTTTGTCGAGAAGCCGAAAGATCCGGCGGTCATCTCCTCCCTCGTCCTCGGCGGTAACGCTCGCACCCGCCTGTCCGACAAGTCCGCTACGCCTTACTGCCTGGCCTCGATGGGGATCTACCTTTTCTCTGGCAAGGTCATGCGCGAGGCTCTGGCTGACCCCGACCAGACCGATTTCGGCAAAGAAGTCATCCCTGGCCTGCTCGCCTCGAAGCGCATGATGGCCTACGTCTTCGACGGCTACTGGGAAGATATCGGTACCGTTGGGTCCTTCTGGGAGTGCAACCTGACCCTCACCGACCCGGTGCCGCCGTTCGATTTCTTCGATGGCCAGAACCCGGTCTATACCCATGCCCGCTACCTGCCTCCGGCCAAGCTGAACAGCGCCCGCGTGCAGCGCGTTCTGATGGCCGACGGCGCGATTGTCGATGACTCTGAGCTCCACCGCTGCGTGGTCGGAGTGCGTTCCGTCATCCGTGGCGGCTCCCGGCTCGAGAACGTCGTCATGATGGGCGCCGACGCCTTTGAACGCCCGCACGACCTCGCCCGGAACCACGCGCTCGGCCGCCCCGATATCGGCGTCGGCCCGAACTGCCTTATCCGTAACGCCATCATCGATAAGAACGCGCGCATCGGCGCCGGCTGTCGTCTCGCCCCCACTGGCCTGCCGGAAAAGTGGGAGACCGAAGCCCTGTTCGTCCGTGACGGCGTGATTGTCGTCAAGAAGGGCGCGATTGTGCCTCCGGGCACTATCGTCGGGGAATGAAGACCTACGCCCGGACTTACTGGTTCACTTGGGCCTTTCTGGTGGTCGCCGCCGCCCTCACCGGCGTGGCGTCACTGAAGGACGCTTTCTTCGGCGGGCTTTTCGCGGCCTTGCTTTCGGCCTTACTCACCAAGGCGTATGAGCGAAGCGGGCCCCGTTATGCCGCGTTGATCGGCGCCGCCGCGGGCTCGCTGTGGGTCGTCGCGATGTTCTTTCGCATCCGTTGGTTCGGCGAACCCGAAAAAATCCAGCAGGCCGAGTGGACGCTCGGGACGGATATCTCGGTCCATGCGGCCGGTTTCGCCGGCGCGGCCTTGTTGACTGCCTTGCTGACCCGGCACGCCTTTCCGAAGGCGCTCGGCGGCGGCTTGCTACTGGCCGCCGCGATGACTGTCGTGCCCTACGGTGTCATCGCTTGGGTCGACCATCGCGTCGCTGGTCCGGTGGAGTTGGTCCTCCTCGTCTCTGCGGAGGTCGCGCCCGATGAAGGACCGGTCCGTCGCGTGGGCGCGGTGCAGGCCGTCCTCACGGCGGCGGAAATCGGTTTCCTAAAGGAGCATGCGCTCGTCGTGGAAGGTCCGGGCGGTCCTGAGGTCGTCGACGGAGAAGGGCGCCGCTACTGGCCACTGCTGCGGCGGCGGCTGGTCTATCCCGGCAACCCTGGCGGCCCCGTGCGCACGGTCTTGCTCCTCCTCCCGCCCGGCCTCCTCACGGACGAGACCTGGGAAATCCCTGTCCACCAAGACCCGCACGGTCTGGCCCTCGTCACGCTGGATGCCCAGCAGTCCGCTCGGTTCGCCGGCGGACCTGCCAGCCAAGCGGTGAGGCTCGCGCTCTCCTTGGCGGTCAAGACCTCGGCCGGCGCTTCCGCTTACCAGTCGCTGCGGGTCACGACGTTCCGCCAGTCGCCGGTCGGGAACATGTATGCCCCCATCCCGACGCTGGGCCTCTCCGCCGCTTTCCCCACGACGTTGGTCGATCCCGCGCCGTCGGCGAAGCCGGACGAAAAGATCCGCCCAAGCCGGCCGAGCTTCGGCGACGCCCCGCCGGCCAGATAAGCGCTGTCAGGTCGTCGCGCTTAGGAAATCGCGATGCAGGCCAGCGTAAGCTCCTTGCAGGGCGAGCAGTTCCGCGTGCGTGCCGCGTTCGACGACACGTCCGTCCGCGAGGACGATTACGCAATCCGCCCGCCGGATGGTGCTGAGGCGGTGGGCGACGACGAAACAGGTGCGGCCCTTCATCAGTTGGGCGAGCGCGACTTGCAGGCGGGCTTCGGTGAGGGTATCGACCGCGCTCGTGGCTTCATCGAGCACCAGGATGCGCGGATCGGCCATGAGCGCGCGGGCGAAGGCCACGAGCTGCTGCTGGCCCATCGAGAGCCCGCGGCCTTTTTCGGAGCAGGGCGTGTGGATGCCGGCCGGCAGGTCTTCGATCAGGTCGAGGCACCCCAGGTCGCGGAAGGTCTGGCGAATCTCCTCATCGGTCGCCTCCGGTCGGGCCGACTTCACGTTCTCGGCGATCGTACCGGCGAAGAGGAAGTTTTGCTGGAAGACGAAGCCCATCTGGCGGCGGAGCGTTTCCTGACGGAGGTCGGCGAGGTCGTGGCCATCGACGAGGACCTGGCCGGTGAGGGGCAGGTGGAACTTCGCCAGGAGGCCGACGAGGGTGGATTTCCCTGAGCCCGTGTGGCCGACGAGTGCGATGACTTGGCCGGGGCGGGCCACGAAGGAGATGCCGTGCAGGACCGGGCGGCCGGCCACGTAGGCGAAGCGGACATCGCGGAACTCGACCTCTCCCTTGAGCGGTGGGCAGGGAACGGCCGTGGGCCGGTCCGCCCAGGACGGCGCGGTGTCCAGCAGTCGGAAATAACGCTCCGCGCCGGCCATCGCGAGGGTCGCTTCGGAGAGCTGCGTGCCGATGATCGTGATCGGCGAGAAGAAAAGGTCGGCCAGGAAGAAGAACGTCACGAGGTCGCCAAGCCCCGTGCCCGTGCCGGAGAGTGCGGCCCAGCCGCCGACGCCAATCAGCGCGGCCATGAAACCCTGAGCGTTGAGTTCGAGCAGCGGCAGGTAGAGCGACGTCAGGCTCGCGGTCTTGACGACGTTGTTCGCCAGGCTCTGGACCAGGCGGGTGAAGATACCGGCGTTCGTGTCCTCCCGGGCGAAGCCCTGCGTCACGCGAATACCTTGGACGGTCTCGGCGAGCGCCGAGGTCACCCGGGAGAAGGTCTCCTGCTGCACGCGTGAAGCGTGGAGGATCTTGTTGCGGAAGAACGCGTGGACAAGCAGGAGGCAGGGTACAATGGCCAGCAGCACCAGGAAGAGCTGCGGATTGGCCAGCAGCATGAGGGCGGCCGCGCAGCCCATCTGACCCACGGAGACGAAGGTGATGAAGAAGTTATTCTGGATGCCGTTGCGCATCGCCTCGATGTCCGAGATCATGCGGCTGATCAGGCTCCCGTGGCGCCGGGCGTGGAAAAAGGAGAGCGGCTGCGTGAGCAAGTGGGCCATCAGCCGGTCGCGGAGGTCGCGGAGGACGCTTTCGCCAATCTGGTGGGCGAGGCGGATCCGCCAGTAGAGGGCGACGTCGGCGATCAGGAAGCAGGCTGTGAATAGCGCGAGGTCGCGGAGGGCCGCGGCGCCGTCGCCGGCGGCCACGGGCCCTCTGATGATGTGGCCGACGAGCCAGGCGAGGCCGGGCAGGGCCATCGCGCGGAAGACGCAGAGGCCGAGGAGCGCGTTGCGTTGGAACCGGTGAGGACTGGTGAAGGCGAGCAGACGGGCAATGGTCGACCAGCGCAGCGGGAGCCGGTCCGGTTCCTCCTCGTCGGGGCGGAGGCGGCGGACCGCGATTTCCAGTCGATCTTTGTTCATGCGACGGCTTCCTCCGATTGGACGAGGATGGCGCGGCGGTAATGTCCATCCTGAGCCATCAGTTGGGCATGGGTCCCGGTCTGGACGAGCTTGCCGTGGTCGAGCACGAGGATCTGGTCGGCGCGGCGGAGGGTGCTTAGGCGGTGGGCGACGATGAAGGTCGTGCGCCCGACCATCGCCGCTTCCATCGCCTCCATGATCTCCTTCTCGGTCTCCGGATCGATGGCCGAGGTGGGGTCGTCGAGCAACAGCACCGTCGGTTCGAGCAGCAAGGCACGGGCGATGGCGATGCGTTGGCGCTGGCCACCGGAGAGGTTGACCCCGCCTTCGCCGAGGAAGGTCTCGTAGCCCTCGGCCAGCGCCATGATGAACGTATGGGCGCCGGCGATGCGGGCTGCCCGCTCGATGCGTTCTTGCGTGGCGTCGGGGTGGCCGAAGGCGATGTTGGCCGCGATGGTGTTCGAGAAGAGGAAGTTCTCCTGAAAGACGATGCCCACCTGGCGGCGGAGTTCGGGCAAGGGGAGGGTGCGGATGTCGTGGCCGTCGAGCGTCACGCGGCCGGAGCGCGGGTCATAAAAGCGGGGGATCAGCGACAGCAGGGCGGACTTGCCGGCGCCCGTCGCCCCGGCGATGGCGATGCGCTGGCCGGGTTCTGCGGCGAAGGAAAGCTGGCGCAGCACCGTGGCGTTTTCCTGGTATTCGAAGCTCACGTCCTCGAAGGCGACGCGCCCGAGGAACCGCCCCGGGGAGGTCGCGCCGGCCTCGGTCGCCACGCCTGGGTCGGTATCCAGAATTTCGAAGATGCGCTTCGCCCCAGCCAGGGAGACCTGCGCGTTGTCGACGACGGCCGCAAGGGTCGTCACCTGCGCCGAGAACTGCTGCAGCAGGCCGGCGAAGACGACGAGGCCAGTCCCGAGGGCGATTTCCTGCCGGGCGACCATCCAGCCGCCGTAGCCAATGAGGACGGCCATGGATAGGCGGTTCAGTCCGTCGATGACGGGCCAGAAGAGGGCGACCTCGCCGAAGACTTTGCGCTTCTGGAGGCGGATGGCCTCGCTCCAACCGGCGAAGCGGGCCTGCACCCGCGACTCCAGCGCGAAGCCTTTCACGACCTGGATGCCCTGCACGTTCTCGGAGAAGCCCAGCACCATGCCGTCCATCAGCTCGCGGTTCTCCTCGTAGGCCGGCCGTACCTTGCGCGAGAAGCGGATCGCGAACCAGATCTGGATAGGCAGGACCGAGAGGCAGGCGAGCGTCAGCCGCCAATCGGCGCTCAGCATGTAGGCCGCGCAGGCGGCGAGCGTGATCGCGATGATTGCCAGCTGAAGGATGACGCCTTCGATGAAGAGCCGGATTGCGTGGGCGTCGGAGGTGACTCGGTTGATGATTGAGCCGCTCGCGTTGGAGTCGAAGAAGCGGAAACTTAGCTGTTGGAGCTTGGCGAAGACTTGGGAGCGGAGGTTGACGACGATGCGGCCATGCAGGAAGCGGACGGAGACGAGGCCGAAGACGAAAGCGATGAGCGCGCGTAAGATGGCGGCGCCGAGGATGCCCAGGCCGAGCCAGACCAGCACGGCCTTGTCCGTCGCTCCATCCGGGACGAAGAAGGGGAGGGCCGGAGCGGGGACGGTCCGGTCGGCGCAGTGGCGGACGAAGTCGATACCCACGCCGGCCAGCACGATGGCGGCGACGGTCAGGAACACCACCGCCAGCTGGAGGCCGAGGAGTTGGAGGCAATCCGCGCGATACGACCAGGTGATGCGCAGCAGCCGCCGCAGCGTGGCCTCGCGGGGGTCGGCGGTCGGCGGGGCGGAGTCGGCGGCGGGCATGCGCGTCAGGGCGCAGGCGGTCTCAGCGGATCATCTGGCCTTCGCGCGACGCCTTCTTGCGGAATTCCGCGAGGATACGGGCGGTGAGGGGACCAGGCTTGCCCGTGCCGATCTTGCGGGCGTCGACTTCGATGACGGGGATGACTTCCGCGGCGGTGCCGGTCAGGAAGCATTCGTCGGCGTTCCAGACGTCATAGCGCGTGATGTTCGTCTCGACGGTGGGGATCCCAAGCGCGGCGGCGATCTCGAGGGAGACCTGGCGGGTGATGCCCACCAAGGCGCCAGCGTGGGAGGCCGGGGTGATGAGGCGCCCTTTGTGGATCAGGAAGACGTTATCGCCAGTGCACTCGGAGACGTAACCCTGTTCGTTGAGCATGAGGCATTCGTGGAAGCCATGCTGCTGGGCTTCCATCTTCGCCATGATGTTGTTCAGGTAGTTGAGGGATTTGATCATCGGCGGCAGGGCGGCCGGGCTGATGCGGCGCGTCGGCGCGGTGATGATGCGCATGCCCGTGGTGTAAAGTTCCTCGGGGTAGAGCTTGATGGTGTCGGCGATGCAGACGATCGACGGGGTCGGGCAATTCTTCGGCGACAGGCCGAGGTCGCCGTAGCCGCGGGAGACGACGAGCCGGATGTAGCCGTCGGTGAGGTTATTACGGCGACAGGAGGCGCAGACGATTTCGGCGATCTCCTGGCGCGTCCAGGGCATCTCGAGGCAGAGAGCCTTGGCGGACATCTCGAGACGCTCGAGGTGCTCGTCGAGACGGAAGACGCAGCCTTGGTAGAGGCGGATACCCTCGAAGATGCCGTCACCATAGAGGAAGCCGTGGTCGAAGACCGAGATTTTGGCCTCGGCCTTGGGATAGAACTTTCCGTCGATGTAGACTTCCATGGTGATGAAAAACCCACCTTGGCGGTGGGAGAGGGGTTTTTCCAGCCCGAAAGCCCCCTCCAGGGCGGTAATCTTGGGTGATTAGCTCGGCTCGCGGAGGGTCAGGCGGAATTTCCCTGAATCTTCGGGGGCAATCAGCGCGTCGACCGAGGCCGTGACCACGGCGCCAAGCAGGTCGCCGAGTCGCTGGATTAGCGCGATCCGAGTCGAGGCCAAGGAGTCGCTGGCGGCCGCGGCCAGGAGGGAGAGATGGGCCGAGCCATCGGGCTTCTGTCGGAGCTGGTAATGCGCGAGGTCGCCGGTCGCGGCGAAGGCTTGGTCGACCTGGCGGGTGGTGACGAGGCGACCCGCGACGTCGCGGAGAGCGTCACGTTTGCGTCCATGGACGTGATAGCCTCCCGCGGTGGGCTCGACGTAATCGCCGATCTCATAGCGCAGCAGCGGCAAGTATGGGTTGGTGAGGGTGGTGACCAGAAGCTCGCCGATCTCGTCGGCGCCGCTGGCCTCGACGATCGCTGTCTCCGGGCTGGGGAGCATCACGCCATCGTGCTCGACGAGCAGGTGTCCGGTCTCGCTCGAACCGTAGAGGTTGATGACTGGCACGCCGAAGACGCGCTCCATGATCGCACGATGGACGACGCTGGTATATTCGTAACTTGTCAGGATGAAACGCAGGGAGGGGAACCGGATCCGGTGGCGTTCGCAGTGCAAGGCGAACCAGGCCCCATGCACCGGGTCGACGTCGAGGAAGGCCGGTGCCCAGTCGGTGACTTCTTGGACCATGCCAGCGAGCTTATCCTCGCCAAGCGTGAACGGGATGCGGGATTGGTTGACGAAAAGGCAATCGCCGAGGGTGCGTTGCTCGAGGCTGAGCCAACGATGATAGCAACTGACACCGCTGCAGCCGGGGGTCGTGAGCACGGCGCGCCGCAGGCTGGTCCGACCGCCGAAGAGGTCGGCGAGGAACGGGTTGCGCACTAAGGCGCGGCGTTCCTGTTCGTACCACCAGGTCTTGCCGAAGACCACGCGCACGCTGGCTCCCGAAGTGCCGGAGGTACTCTCTTCCTCGATCAGCCCACGCTCGAGCAAAGTCGGGAGCGCCATCCCGACCGGGAGAAAGCCCTCCGGCGAATGCTCGCGCAGCTGGCTTTTGGAGATCCGCGGCAAGTCGGAGAGTTGGGGTGAAGGCAAAGCAAACGCGGCCTGCCATTCGGGTGCGTCGTAGAAAGCCGCTCCCTTGGTCTGTTCGATGAGGCTCCGCCAGTTCACCGAGCCGTCCGGAGAGAGGGCGGAAGTCAGGGAAGTTGACGGCATTATCCGAGGGAGGCGGGTTTCCCCGAGATTGCAAAATCTCCCGGCCATAAAACGGCGGATTAATGCCATAAAACGGCGGCTTCGAACTGTGGGCGGAACTATCTGGATTGAACGAGGTCTTTTCTCTGCATAACACCCCTTATGCGATACCCCCGTCGTTCTTTCCTGCGTAAGGCCGCGATCGCCGCCCTCGGCTTCACGATCATCCCGCGCCATGTCCTCGGCCGCGGCTTCGTCCCGCCCAGCGAAACCCTGAACCATGTGATTGTCGGGTGCGGCGGCATCTCCGCGATGCACATCGAACCGCGCATGACGGGCAAGAACCGGATTATCGGCCTCTGCGACGTTGATGCCCAGCGCATGCAGGCCAAGTTGGAACGGATCAAGACGGCCGGCGGCGGTACGCCGATGCTGGCCGGAGATTTCCGCGAGGTCATCGCGCTCCCTGATGCCGACGTCGTGCACGTCTGCACGCCGCCTCACTGGCATGGCGTCATCGCGGCAATGGCCGCCCGCCGTGGCAAGGCGGTCTGGTGCGAGAAGCCGCTGACTCGTACGATCGGCGAGGGCATCGCCCTGAGCCGCGTCGTGCAGCAGACCGGCGTACCTTTCCGCGTGAACACCTGGTTCCGCCTCAATCGCACCAACTACTACGGCGTGGGCCCGGCCCGCGAAATCAAGCGGGTCGTCGCGAGCGGCGTCTTGGGCGGTCCGCTGACCGTGCGCCTCGCGCCCGTCGGGGGCATCCAGTGGAAGGTCAATCTTTGGACCGGTAAGCCGGACCTCAAGCCTGAGCCCGTCCCCGCTCACCTCAACTGGGACATGTATTGCGGCCCGTCGCCGTTGATTCCTTATCACCCGCACCGCTGCCACGGTTCCTTCCGTGGCTACTGGAACTTCGACCAAGGCGGCCTCGGCGACATGGGCCAGCACTTCCTGGACCCGGTGCAATATTTCCTCGGCAAGGACAACGAATCCCCCGTTACCGTCGAATGCGATGCGCCCCCGCAGGACGCCATGGCTTGCGGCGTCTGGAAGACCGTCACGATGACCTACAAGGACGGCACGCGCATCATCCTGGAATCCGAACTCGCCGAGCGTAACCCCGAGAGTCCTTTCCTCGAAGGCCCGAACGGCAAGCTGTTCGCGGGTATGCGCTGCAACCGTCCCGAACTGTTGGCCAAAGCCGCCGAATACCCGCTCCCGGAATATCAGGAAGACGATTTCGATCTCTGTGCTCGGGAGAAGCGGCCATTCGGCTACGGCGTGAGCGAGGCTTTCCGCAGCTCGACGCTCGTGAACCTCGCCGCCCTGAGTGTCCGCCTCGGACGCCAACTCACGTTTAAGTCCGACACTTTCGTCGGCGACGACCAAGCCAACCAGCTCGCATCCCCGGCCCTGCGCGGCAACTGGGCTCTCTGAGCGAACTTCGCCGAATCCGCCCCGACCATGAAATCCTTCCCGCTTTTCTTCGCCTGCCTCGCCGGTCTCGTCGGCATGGCCGCCGAAGCCCCGTCCGCCGCCACCTTCGCCGAACTTGCTGTCGCCGAGAAGCGCCTCGCCGCCCAGCAGGCGATCTTCGACCATGCGCGGACCTTCGTGAAAGCCTCGCCGGAGGCCAAGAGTTGGTTTGCGCGCGTCCGCGATGCGGCGAAGGCCGCTGCGGATCCGGAAGTCCAGGCGGCCCTGCAGCAGATCCTGCTGCTGGATCCCAATCGCAAGCCCCTCCTGCCGCTTAATCCGAAGCTACCGAACACCTACGACGACCCGGAAGGCACGACACCGGAGACCAAGCTCGCGCACCTCGAGCGCGTGCTCGATCAACGCCGTTCCGGAAAGGAATATCCGTTGACGACCGAAGAACTTGTCGCCCTCACGAGCCACGCGGACTTTGCGACCGCCCAGCGCGCGAACCGCCTGCTTCGTCGAGTCAAAGCCTCCGTCGCTGCGCCTCTGCTCTGGGATCGTCTGGCGAAATTGACGCAACGTTCGCAGGTGCAGGAGGTCGAGGATGAGATCCTCCGACTGCCGGTCGGCTTGGCGACGAAGTATTTGCCGACGATGCCGGCGGGCGAAGCGCTCGCCTCCAAGGCCGCGTGGGCCCGCCTCGTCGCCGTCCGTGCCAGCCGGTCTGGCAAGACGGGCGTCGCCCTCCGGGAAACCCTGCTGCCCATGCTCAAGGGACCGGCCAACGAGCTGACCGAAGCTGCTTGGGCTGCCGTGCCCCGGTTCTTCGATGAAGCGGACCGCGCCGCCCTGACCGAGGTCGCGCAAGGTCTTTCCGAACGCTTGGCGCCGAAGGCCAAGGCCGCGCTCGACGCCTTACCTGCCAAGTAAGCGCCGATTGCTTGTCGCTTGCCGAGAGGCGGGCAAGGGCTTGCTATGGTCGCATGTCGCCCGCGGCCAACAAAGAGAACTCCCCGAACCTGCTTCTGGCTGGTTTCATGGGCACGGGTAAATCCGCGCTGGGGCGGAATCTGGCCATGCGTTGGCGCCGGCGTTTTTACGATACCGATGAACTGGTCGAGAAACTGGCGGGTACCTCGGTCGCGGACATCTTCGCTGAACATGGCGAGGAGCACTTCCGTGCGCTCGAGCGCCAAGTCGTGGAGAGCCTGCTGCCGGAGCATGGCGCCGTCATCGCCTGCGGCGGCGGCCTGGTCGTCCCGCCGGGCATGGGAGCGCTCGTCCGCTCGAAGGGCATCATCGTCACGCTGTTCGCCTCGGTGGATACCATCTTACGGCGGACCGCCGGTAATTCGCGTCGTCCGCTGCTCAAGGGTGACGACCCCGAGGCCACGATTCGTGACCTCATGAAGAAACGCGAGCAGGCTTACCTGAAGGCCGGCATCGCCGTCTACACCGATGGCCGCTCGTTGCAGCAGCTCTGCGTGATTGTCGAACGCGTCTACGAACGCGAGGTCCGGGCGTTGCTCAAGTCGCGTTCGAAGTCGGAATAGGCGCGAAAGCGTCGCCCGTGGGCGGTTGATCGCGGAACCGCTTCACCGCTTCGAGGAATTCGGTGCGCTCGACCGCGAAGGCGCCGAGGCTGGCGAGGTGCGGTGTCGGCATTTGGCAGTCGATGAGGACGTAGCCGCAGGCGGCTAACCGGGCGACTATGGTCGCGTAGCCGACTTTCGAGGCGTCGGTCCGGAGTTGGAACATCGATTCGCCATGGAAGAGGCGGCCGAGGGCGACGCCGTAGAGGCCGCCGACGAGTTCGCCTCCCCAGCTGACTTCGACGCTATGGGCGATGCCGAGGCGGTGCAGTTCGCAATAGGCCGTGATCATCTCCTCGGTGATCCAGGTGCCGTGCTGCCCTCGGCGGGGGACTTCGGAGCAGCGACGCATCACCGTCTCGAACTGTTGGTCGAACGTGATCGACCAGCCCTTCTTGCGCATCGTCTTCTTCAGGCTATCCGTCAGGCGAAAATCCGAGGGCCGCATCACGAAGCGCGGATCTGGGCAGTACCATTTCACCGGCTCGCCCGCGGAATACCAAGGGAAGATACCGGCCCGATAGGCGACGATTAGGCTGGCGGCATCCAGCTTACCGCCGCGGGCCAAGGGCGCGCGAGCGGGGGCTTTTGACGGATCGCCTCGAGTCCATTCCTGCATCGCCGATACCTTCGGCGAGGGGGGAATGGCGGGCAAGATTAGTCCTTGGTGATATTGTAGACCGACGGAATCGAGATACCGAGCTCAGCGGCGATCTCGCGGACCGGGGCGCCTTTCTTGCGCATGTTCTGGGCCTTGGAGCGCATGCTGTCCGAGATCTGGGCGCGGGCGCGGTTCGGGCGAGAGAGGAGCTTGATGAGGCGCTTGGCCAACTCGGGCTTCGACAGACCGGCGACCTCGCGCACGATCTGGGTTTGTCGTTCGCTGTGCAGGTCTACCCAAGTTTGCACCGCGAGGTCGCGAGCCTTAGCGAGGGCGGCGCGGACGTAGGCGTCTTTGGAGGTGAACACTGCGGGATTGAGGTCGATTTTCATGAAGGGTTGAGGGTTCTTGTTTCTAGCTAAAGAGTGAATACACGATAGGTAGGTGTGTATATTCGAGAGACCTCAACATTTTATAACAAACCGAGTTGTCAAACTTTAGTAAAAGTTTTTTTGTCACCCTCCATCATTACTAAGTAACGTCGCTTTCGCCCTACTTGCTCCACTCGAGCATGCGGCGGAGTGGAATCTCGGCGGCGACGCGCACGTTTTCGTCCATCAGGATTTCCGGCGAGCCATCGCGTAGGCAATCACGCACTTTTGCTAGGGTATTCATCTTCATGAACTTGCAATCGTTGCATGAACAACGGTCGGTCGGTGCGGACACGAAGGTCTTTCCGGGCACTTCTTTGCGCAGGCGGTGGATCATCCCTGATTCCGTAGTAATGATGATGGTATCGGCCGTCTGCTGCTTGCTCCAGCCGATCATCATTTCGGTCGAGCAAACCATGTCGGCCATGTCGCGCACGGCTTCGGTGCATTCAGGGTGGGCCACAATGGGGGCTCCAGGATGCGCGGCCTTGGTGCGGAGCAGGGCTCCCGGCGTGAACTGTACGTGGGCGTAGCAATTGCCCGGCCAGAGTTGCATCGAGCGACCGGTCTTGCCGGAGACCCAGCGGCCGAGGTTCTGGTCGGGGACGAACAGGATGTTCCGATCAGCGGGCACGCGGCTGACGATTTTCGAGGCATTGCCGCTGGTGACGATGACATCGCTGAGCGCTTTCACTGCCGCGCTACAATTGATGTATGCGACGACGTAAAGCGAAGGGTCCGCGGCTTTCGCGGCGGCGAGCTTCGAGGCGGGGCAGGAGTCGGCCAGCGAGCAACCTGCCGCCATGTCTGGCAAGAGCACGCGCCGCGTTGGGTTCACGATCTTGGCCGTCTCGGCCATGAAATGCACGCCGCAGAAGACGATTGTCGACTGTTTCGCCTCGGCGGCCTTGTAGGCGAGGCCGAGCGAGTCGCCGACGAAATCGGCGACGTTCTGGATGTCCTCGCACTGGTAGTTGTGCGCAAGGATGATGGCGTCCTTGGTCTTTTTGAGGGCGAGGACTTCTTTCTGCAGGTCGGACAGCGGCGTACCGCCCAAGGGCAGGGGAGGGAAGACGGCGGCGGCGGGAAACGGATTCACGGGCGGGCGGCCCCGCGGCGGGGGCAGCGGTCGTTGAGGCAGGCGGCGGTGACTTGGAGTTTCTGCGAGATGGGACGCATGCCGTGCTTGGCGGCGACGGCCTTGCCGTACCATTCCATGAACGGGGCGTCGACTTCGACGATGGTCTCGCAGCTTTCGCAAATCAGCTGGGCGCGGAAGTTGGCGCCACCGGCTTCCGCGAGGTAATATTTCTGGTCGCGGCCGACATCGACTTCGCGGATCACGCTGCTGCCGATAAGCAGGGGGATGGCGCGGTAGATTGTGGCGCGGGAGACGCTGCGGTCCAAGGAGCGGGCTTTCTTGAGAAGGTCTTCCGCGGTGTAGTGCCCGGAGACGGTCCGGGCGGCCTCGAAGACCGCCATGCGTTGCCGCGTGGCGCGGAGGCCTTTCTGGGCGATGAACGCTCGGAAGGCTCCGGATTGCTCCGATGATTCGCTGGCGGTTGGCTTGGGCATCCTCGAATTGAGACACTTTTGATACTTAAACCGTTCGCGTCAATACGGGACGCGTCATTGACACCCCCCGCTTTAACCCCTTCATTTGCCCTCTTTTCCTTCAAGAAAGCCCATCTCCCGATGACTCATAACACGGACGACCTTCGCATCCGCAGCCAGCTCCCCCTGCTGGCTCCTTCCCGCGTGCTCCAGGAGCTGCCCGTCTCAGAAAAGGCCGCCGAGGTCGTTGCGACAGCCCGCCGAGACGCCGCTAAGGTGATTTCCGGCCAGGATGACCGCCTGTTGGTCATCGTAGGCCCCTGCTCGGTGCATGACCCCAAGGCCGCCTTGGAGTATGCCGCGCTTCTGCAGGCCGAGGCCCGGAAGCATGCCGCCGACCTCCTCATCATCATGCGCGTCTATTTCGAGAAGCCGCGCACCACCGTCGGGTGGAAGGGCCTGATCAACGACCCGCAGGTCGATGGCTCCTTCCATATTAACGACGGCCTTCGCCTCGCCCGTGGCCTGCTCGCGCAGATCGCCGAGATGGGCCTGCCGGCCGCGACCGAGTTCCTCGACCCCATCACGCCCCAATACTTGGCCGACCTCGTCGGCTATGGCGCCATCGGCGCGCGCACGACCGAAAGCCAGATTCACCGCGAGCTCGCTTCAGGCTTATCGATGCCCGTCGGTTTCAAGAACGGTACCGATGGCTCGGTCCAGGTCGCCGTCGACGCCTGCCTCTCGGCCCGCGCCTCCCATTGGTTCCCGTCCGTCACCAAGGAGGGCAGCGTCGCGATCTTCCAGACCGCCGGTAATCCGGATGCGCATGTCATCCTGCGCGGCGGTTCGCGGACTGGTCCGAACTACGGCGCCGAGTTCGTCACCGACGCCGCCGCCCGCATCCAGAAGGCTGGCCTGAATACCCGCCTCGTTGTCGATTGCTCGCATGGCAACAGCTCCAAGGACCATCGCCGTCAGCCGCTCGTGGCGGCCGACATCGCTGCCCAGGTGGGCGCCGGCACGCGCGTGATCGCCGGCGTGATGATCGAAAGCCACCTCGTCGAAGGCCGGCAGGATTGGAAAGGCCAAGAGGCCTCCGCCTACGGGTGCAGCATCACCGACGCCTGTATTTCCTTCCCGGAGACCGTTCCCGTCCTCGCCGGGCTCGCCGCCGCCGTCCGCGCCCGGCGCGTCCTCACTCCCGCCTGATTTCCGCCATGAACTCCGTACTCAAGCTCATCCTCGACGGGGAAGCCCTCGATACCCACCAGATTGGCCAGATCCTCGGACTCGGCGCCGAAGCCG
This sequence comes from Opitutus sp. GAS368, assembly GCA_945866215.1. GTDB lineage: Bacteria > Verrucomicrobiota > Verrucomicrobiia > Opitutales > UBA953 > UBA953. The sequence continues at coordinate 46,727 of CAMBGQ010000005.1, forward strand.
TCGAGCGAGAGCTCACGGCCCTGCGCAAGCAAGGCGTCCTGCTGGGCATGCGTCCGGTACTCAACCCGAGCTACGAGTCCGAACACCGCGTCCGCGCCGTCATCGAGATTAAGATTCGTACGGAGGGCGTCGGCGGCTTCGACGGCATCGCCGAACGCATCTCCAGTTTCGAACAGGTAGAGAGCTGCTACTTGATGTCCGGCGGCTACGATCTCCTCGTCGTCGTCGCGGCCGACAACCTTTACAAAGTGGCCGGCTTCGTCCACGAACGCCTCGCTCGCATCGACGGCGTGCAGGGCACCTCGACGCACTTCTTCCTCCGTGCTTACAAGAAAGACGGTTTCATCGTGACCGCCGAGGGCTCCCGTCGCGACCAGCCCTCGGTCAGCCCCTGAGCCCTGCCTGACCATGGATGCTTCCGGCCGTTTCGTGGCGCGACATGTCGCGACCTTGCCCAAATCGGGCATCCGTGACTTCTTCGCCATCGTGTCCCAGATGAAGGACGCCGTGACCTTGGGTATCGGGGAGCCGGATTTCGTCACGCCCTACCATATCCGCGAGGCCGCGATCGCCTCCCTCGAAAAGGGTCGCACCTCCTATACGGATAACCGCGGCACCCAGCAGTTCCGCGAGGAGATTTCCCGTTACGTCGCCAAGAACTACGGCCCCGAATATAATCCCGACACCGAGATCCTCGGCACCATCGGCGTTTCCGAGGCCCTCGATATCCTCCTGCGCGCGACCCTGAACCCCGGCGACAAAGTCCTCTACCACGAGCCCTGCTATGTGAGCTACGCCCCCAGCGTCACGCTTTGCCACGCCGAGGCCATCCCGGTGCGCACCATCGCTGCCGACCAGTTCGCGCTTGATCCGGCCGCGCTCCGCGCCGCCTGGCAGCCGGGCTGCAAGATGCTCATCTTAAACTTCCCGACGAACCCCACCGGTGGGACCGCTGAGCGGGCCAAGCTCGAGGCCATCGCCAAGTTCGCCATCGAGAAGGACTTGCTGGTCGCGTCCGACGAAATCTACTCCGAGCTCACCTTCGAAGGAGACCACGTCTCAATCGCTTCGCTGCCGGGCATGCGCGAGCGCACGGTCTTCCTCCACGGCTTCTCCAAGGGTTTCGCCATGACTGGCTTCCGTATCGGCTACGCCTGCGGTCCCGCCGCCGTCATCGACGGCATGCTCAAGGTGCACCAATACGCGATCATGTGCGCCCCGATCATGAGCCAGGAAGCCGCCGTCGAGGCGCTTCGTAATGGCCGCGACTCGATGCTGCACATGCGCGACAAGTATCGCGAACGCCGCGACTTCATCGTCCGGCGCTTCAACGAGCTCGGCCTGAACTGCCATCTCCCCCGCGGCGCCTTCTACGCCTTCCCGGACATCACGTCCACGGGCTTGGATTCCATGACTTTTGCCCGGAAGCTGCTCGAAGAGCAGAAAGTGGCCGTGGTCCCGGGGACGGCCTTCGGCTCGGCCGGCGCGGGTTTCTGCCGCGCGTCCTTCTCGACCAGTTACGAACGCATCCACGAGGCTGGTGAGCGGATTGCCCGCTTCCTGGAAGCCCTCCCGCGTCGCTGAGCATCCTTGCTTGCTAGGCGGGCGGGTAGCCCCGACTGTCCGCCCATGGAACGGAATACCGAAATCTCCCGCGCAGTCGCTATCGTGGGCCGTCCCAACGTCGGGAAAAGCCGCCTTTTCAACCGCCTCGTGGGCCGCCGTATCTCGATTGTACACGATCAGCCGGGGGTCACGCGCGACCTCATCACGTCCGACATCTTCGAAGGTCGCTACACCCTGATGGATACCGGTGGCATCGGCCTTTATCGTGCCGAGCTGACGCCTAAGCTCATTGCTGACGCCGTGGAAGAGCAGGTCGACTTCGCCCTCGCCGCCGCCGCGCTCGTACTTCTCGTCGTTGACGCTTTTGAGGGCTGTACCGCCCTTGACCTCGAAGTCGCCGCCATGCTGCGTCAGGCCGGCAAGAAGGTCGTCGTCGTCGCCAACAAGGCAGACACCGAAGAACGCGACGGCCTGATGTCCGAATTTTTTGCTCTTGGTTTCGGCGAGCCTCTCCTCATCTCCGCCGAACACGGCCGCGGCATCCCGCAGCTCCAGACGCTGATCATCAAGTTGCTCGGGCCAGAGCCTGCGACCCCACGCGAGGAGGGCCCGCGTCCGATCCGCCTCGCCCTCGCCGGCCGCCCGAACGTCGGCAAGAGCTCGCTCGGCAACCGCCTGCTCGGCGCCTCTCGCCTGATTGTCAGCGAAGTCGCCGGTACGACGCGCGACCCCGTCCGCGCCGGACTTTCCCGCACCAAAGCCGACGGCTCCCAGGCGAAGTTCTCGCTCGTCGACACCGCTGGTCGGCGCACCGCCAACAAGCGCGACACCCTTGATTTCTTCTCGCAGGTCCGTTCCGACGAGATTCTCGCCGAGACGGACGTGGTCTTCCTCGTGCTCGATGCCGGCCAAGGTGTGACGCGTATCGATAAGCAGCTGGCGGGCGAACTCGCCTTGCTGGGCTGCGGCCTCGTCCTCGTGGTCAACAAGTGGGACCTCGCAAAGAAAGCCTTCCGCGACAAGAATATCGACGGTTTCGAGGACGAAGAGGAATTCCGCGCCAAGTTCCGCTCCGCCATCCGCCGCGAACTTTTCTTCCTCCCCGAGCCTCCGATTCTGTTCGTCTCCGCCCAGACCGGCCTCCGTGCTGAAGACATGCTCGATGCGGCCGAAGGCGTCTTCGTCCGCGCCGGCACTGCTATCTCCACCGGCCGCCTCAACCGCGTCGTGCAGGACCTGATGATCAAGCGCCCTCCGCGCATGGTCTCCGGTAAGCGCTTCAAGTGCTATTACGTGACGCAGGTTTCGAAGCGCCCCATCCGTTTCCGCCTTTTCTGTAATTCCGAGGAACGCCTCGAGGACGCCTACCAGCGCTTCCTCGTGAAAGGGGTGCATGAGAGCTTCGATCTGGCCGGCGTCCCGCTGTTCCTGGACATCGTCGGCAAGCCGAAGCAGACTGGTCGGCGGGCCGGCGGCCCCGGTTCGGCTGCCGGTGCCCTGCCGCCCGAGGAGGGTGAAGTTCGGCGGCCGCTGACGAAGGTGCCTAGCCAAGCCGCCGACAAGACCGCGCCCAAGAAGGCCCTGGGCCCGTCGGGTCCTCGCCTCGGTAAATCCAAGAACCCGCGCAGCAAGGTCGGCCCCGTTCGCAAGAAATCCTACACCCGCTGGGATAAGCCGCGCTCGCTGAAAGGTCGCGCCGCGCGTCAGGCCCGCAAGTAAAGCATGCCCCGGAGACTGGTCCTGCTCGGTTCGGATGAAATCGCGCTCCCGGCCTTCGCCGCGGCCCGCGCCTTACCTGACACCGAGGTGGTGGCCGTGTATTCGCAGCCAGACCGTCCCGCCGGGCGCGGTCAGGAGGTCCGGTCGAACCCCGTCGCCGCCTGGGCGCGCGTGGAGGGCCTCAACCTGCTCCAGCCCGAGAAACTGGAGGCCGCCGACGCGGCGCAACTCGTCGCGCTCCGGGCTGATCTCGGCGTGGTGATGGCCTACGGTCAGCTTCTGAAAGAAGATTTCCTCGCGGCCCCGCGCCTCGGCTTCGTCAATTTCCATGGCTCGCTGCTGCCGGCCTTGCGCGGCGCCACGCCCGTCGAGGGCGCCCTCGCGCTCGGACTCGTCGAGACGGGCGTCTCCTTGCAGCAGATTGTTCGCAAGCTCGACGCTGGTCCGATCCATGCCGCTGTGCGGACCGTAGTCCGACCTGGTGAGGGCCGGGTGGCCTTGCGCGCGCGCTTGGGCGTCCTCGCTGGCGAGCTCGCCGCCGGCGCGTTGCCAGCGGTGCTGGCCGGGACTTCGCCCGCCATCCCGCAGGATGAGACCCAGGCCACCTTCGCGCGGCGCCTCGCGCGCGAGGACGCTCCTTTAGACTTTCGTCAGCCAGCCTCCACCCTGAGTCGGCGGATCCTTGCCGTCGCAGGCTGGCCTGGTTCCACCTTTGGCCATTGCGGCGTGTCGCTCAAAATTGGTGCCGCCTACGCGGAGGACATCGCGGCGCCCGCCTCACCTGGCACGCTCGTCGCCGCCGATCGCACTGGCGTGCGCATCGCGTGCGGCCAGGGCGTGCTCGTCGTCACGCAGCTGCAGCGGCCGGGCGGCAAGATGCTGTCGGCAGGAGAATTCCTGGCCGGCTATCCGCTCGCCTTGGGCGAGTCGCTGGACTCCGCCGAGATGCCTGCCTTCGTCTCCGACCAGCCGTTTCCGCGGGTACCCAAGGCATAATCGCTTGATTAGCCCCCGCCGCTGGTTGTCATAAAGGCATGCGAGCCGTCCTTCTCTGCCTCTGCTTGGCCGTGGGTGCTGTGGCGCAGCAGAAAGACCTCACGTTCCGGCAGGTCGTGGGCGGTTCTTTTTCAGGTTTCTCCGAAGATGCGAAGGCCGAGAAGGTCTTCGAGGCGACGGCTAAGCTCATGAGTCCGACCGCCGAAGCGGGCGTCTGGGACATGGAAGCGATTCAAGTTCAGTCGTTCCGTGACGGCAAACCTTGGGCGGTGTTCACGAGTCCCCGCGGCATGATGGTGCCCGCTAAGCGGGCGGCGCAGGGTGCGGACGTGGTCCGCTCCTCGTCGCCGTCGTTCAATGTCGCCGGCAAGGGCTGGAGCTGGCGTTCGACGCCCCAAGGCGACAGCTTCGCAATCCTCGCCGACGTCGTGGCCGAACTTGATCTCGCCAAGCCGCCTTCCCGCCGTCTCCGCTTGCGCGCCCCCCGCATGGACGCCTCTCCCGTCGAGGGCGGCACGCTCATGATCTTCCAAGGCGGTGTGGTCGCCGAACGTCTCGGCGAGCGCATCACCTGTGAGCGCCTGGAATGTTTGGTCAGCGACGGCCCCGGCGGTGACGCCGGCTGCCGCTCACTTGTCGCCTCGGGTCGCGTGGTCCGAGTGCTCGAACGGCAGACCTTGCGCGGCGATAGCGCGACGTTCGACCCTAAGGACGAATCCGCCGAATTATTCGGTCGGGTCGAGCTCGAGGAACCGGAACTCAAGGCCTCTGCACAACGCTTGCGTCATGAGCCCAAGCTCGGTCTGACGCAGCTCTTCGCCGGCGACGGCCAGCCGGTGAAGATGCAGCTCAAGCGCAAAAAGCAGGAGCCGGCTGATCTCGCCGGCGAACGCGTCACGGTCCGCCGCGACGCCGCCACGGGGCGTTCGCAGGTGGAAGTGCAGGACAACGCCTCATACCTTTCGGGCCCGTCCCGCCTCACCGCCCGGCGGCTCATCGCCTCCGAAGCCCGGGACGGAGCGAGCGAACTGTTCGCCGAGGGCGGCGTGAAGGGCCGACTCGAGGGCAATGATTTCGAAGCCGGTAAAGCCCGCTGGGATCGCGATAAGCGCGTCTTGGACTTACAGGACCTGCCTCGTATGCGCGAAGCCCGCGGGCTCGAGGCGGCGGGCTTTTCGATTCGCACCGACGCGCTCAAGGACCGTGTCGAGATCCGTTCCGGTCCCGGCATCCGCGCCGCCGTCCGCTTGCCCGCGGCCGAAGCCGGGGCGGCTCCCGGATTGGCGGAAGCCGACCAGATTGTGATCGTCACCGAAGAGGGCGCGATGCAGGTCGAACTATCAGGCAACGTACGCTACGTCACCGGAGCAGTCACTACGGAGTCGGACCAGATGGTGGCGTTCGCGACGCCCGTCCCGCAGAAGAAGTCCGAATATGAACTCAACAAGGCAATCTTGTCCGGGCGTGTCCGTTACGCCCAGCCGGGGCTGCGCTGCGCCGCGGAGCGCATCGACCTGACGCCGGCGGTGCAGATCGAGGAGATCCTCGTCCGGGACGCTCTCGTAGGGCGGCCGCGCTTGCTGACCTTATCCGGCGGCGCTGGTCCCACGCGCCCATACCTTTCCCTCACCTCGACCGGCGGCAAGAACACCGAATTCGTGGCGGATGCGCACGAGGTGCTCACGACGCCTGCGCTTACGAAATTCTTCCTGCGCGGCGCGGTGGCCATGAAGACCGATGGTACGGACGCGACCTGTGATCTGCTCGAGGGGATGGCTTCACCGGACAAAGCTGGCAACCTCGTGGCCCGTCAGATTGTCGGCCGCGGCAACGTGGTCGTCGTCGCGGATGGGACGAGGGCGAAGGGTCGCACGCTTGAGATGCTGCCGGAGAAAGGCACGGCACGGCTGAACGGTGACGCCCGCATCGTCGACAACCAGGGTAACGAGGGCGTGCCGGCGAAGGAGGTCACCTATGATCAAAAGACCAAGTCCTGGCGCATGGAGTCCGCGCCGGATGATATCAACCCCGGACAAGTGGTGCGTCCGAAAATCTTCCTCGGTCGCGACTTCACCTTGCCGGCGGTCAAAAATCTCGACAACGGACGCTGACCGCCTCCTCCTACCCGCATGGCCGAAACGAGCGAGAAGGGCGTCATCCGCGCGCAAGCTTTGGCCAAGCATTATGACGCCAAGGTCGCCGTCCAGGACGTCAGCCTGACGCTGCACGCGGGGGAAATCGTCGGCCTGCTCGGTCCCAATGGTGCGGGCAAGACGACGACCTTCTACATGGTCGTCGGGCTCATCCCGGCCTCGCACGGCCGCGTCTTCCTCGATGGCCGTAACGTGAGCGGCCTACCCATGTGGCAACGGGCGCGCCAGGGCGTCGGCTACCTTCCGCAAGAGGCGTCCATCTTCCGCAAGCTTACCGTCTGGGAGAACGTCATGGCCGTGGTGGAGACCCTCGGTCTCGACGCTGCCACGAGCCGGGACCGCGCCGCTCAGCAGCTCACGGATCTCGGGCTCGAGAAGCTCGCCCGCCAGCCCGCCTTCACGCTTTCCGGCGGCGAACGGCGGCGGCTGGAAATCGCCCGCGCTCTCGCGACCCAGCCCCGCTTCCTGCTCATGGACGAGCCCTTTAGCGGCGTGGACCCCATCTCGGTCGCCGAGGTCCAGGCGATCATCCGGAAGCTCAAGGCCCGCGGCATCGGCATCCTGATCACCGACCATAACGTCCGGGAGACCCTCGCGATTGTGGACCGGGCCTATCTGATTCACCAAGGACGCGTGCTTGTGTCTGGCACTCCCTCCGAAATTATCAATAATCCTGAAAGTCGCCGGCATTACCTCGGCGAAAGTTTTAAACTCTGACGCCATGTCCGACCCCTCCCCCGAAACCCGCCCGGAATCCGTCTCGGTGCGCGAGTTCTTCGACTCCTTCAAGGACATGCTCCAGATGGAGCTCCTCGCCGGCGAGGAGGGGCTCGACAACATGGTCTCCGAGAAATCGCTTAACCGTCCCGCCCTCGCCGTGACGGGCTATTTCAAGGAATTCGCCTTCAAGCGCTTGCAGCTCTTCGGCGCGGGCGAGATGGCCTATCTCTCCGACCAGACCGCACCCTTGCGCGAGAAGCTGCTGGACGACGTCTTTTCGCGGAAGATCCCGGCCGTGGTCGTCTCGCGCGGGCTGCCGGTCGATGACCTCCTGCTGCGCATCGCCAACCGCCATCGCGTACCGTTGATCCGCACCCAGCTCAAATCCAAGGATTTCTCGGCCGAGGCGACCGTGCTCCTGGAGGAGAAGTTCGCCCCACGGACCAACCTGCACGCCACCTTGGTCGACATCAAGGGCGTCGGCGTGATGCTCCGCGGCGCCTCCGGTGTCGGGAAGAGCGAATGCGCTTTGGCGCTCATCGAACGCGGCCACTCCCTCGTGGCGGATGATTTCGTCATCGTGACGCTCATCGCCGACCGTGAGCTGCAGGGCACCTCCAAGGAACTTAACCGCGGCTACATGGAATGCCGGGGCATCGGCATCATCAACGTCGCCTCGATTTTCGGCATCCGTTCCGTGCGTCGCGAAAAGCGCGTGGACCTCGTGGTCACCTTCGTGCTCTGGCAGCCGGGTATGGACGAAGAACGCTCCGGCCTCGAAGTGGAAACCTTTGAGATTCTCGGCCGCAAGGTGCCGCACATGACGATCCCGGTCCGCCCGGGTCGCGACATGGCGCGCCTCGTCGAGGTCGCCGCAATGGTGCAGGCCTTACGCGGCATGGGCCATGATTCCGCCAAGGAATTCAGCGAACGCCTCATCGATTTCATGGCCAAGGAGAAGCGGGGCGAGGTCTGAGGCCTTACTTCTTCTTCCCGTCCCACCGGCAATCCGCCATCACGCGGAGGCAGACTTCGCGCAAGTCGAACAGCGTCGCTTCGATATCCTGGGCAGCTTCGGCGGAGGAGAGGCGCACACCGCTCGAGATGCTTGCGGTGAGCCCGATCGAATAGTTGATCGCGGCGAGGGCCCGCTTCATGTGCACGAGCGCGAGCGGCAGGTCGCCGGTGTCGGTGGCGTTGATCGCCATGACCATCTGATGCTGCGCATCCCAGAAGGAGAGCATGATATTGGCCGAGTCGACCGCGGTGAGCTGCGTGCCGGCGCCCACGCAAAGCCGGTGAAACGAGTGCGTCAGCTGCAGGCAGAGGGCTCGCGCCACCACGTAGACGGGGTGCTGGTGGATGCAATAGGGCAGGTCCGGCCCGTCCTCGTCTGCGTCGTTGACTTCTTCCGGCCCGTCGCCCGGCGCCCAGTCGGCGTTTTCCCAACCCATGCGCCGGGCGCTAATATCCAGCCGGTCGGGCAGGTGCTTGACTTCGGTGTAGTAGGAAAGAAAACGGCCGACTTCGAGGTCGTTGCGCTGGAGGTAGGTGGCCCAGTCCGCCTCGCCCCACGAGGCGTTGCCGGATCCGTCGAAGTCGCCCTGGGGTTGGTCGCCATCGTCCATGGGGCTTATCATTAGGTGTTTTCACCCCGTTGCAAACCCCTTGTGGCAAAAAAGCCCTTGTCCCCGTCGCCCTGAGCGTGGCTAATCCGGCATGGCTTCAGACCTCTCTGCCCTGACCGCCGCGCTGACGGCCGGCCGCGACCTCGCGCCAGACGAAGCCGTGGTGGCGGCCGCCGCGATGGCGGATGCGCAGGTGGCCGACGCTGCCAAGGAGGCTTTCCTGCTGGCGCTCGCCCGCAAAGGCGAGACCGCCGCCGAAGTCACCGGGTTCGCTCAGACCTACCGGGCGCTGGCGCGTACGGTCGACTTCGGCGACTGGCCCGCGCGGGGCATCGACATCGTGGGCACGGGCGGCGATCGTTCAGGTAGCTTCAACATCTCCTCGGCGAGCGCGCTCATCGTGGCCGCCGCCGGGGTGCCGGTGCTCAAGCACGGCAACCGCTCGATCACCTCGAAGTCGGGCAGCGCGGATTTTCTCGCCGGCCTGGGCGTGGTCCTTGAGGCCACGGACGCCCAGTTGCGCCACGCCCTGACGCAGGCGAATTTCTGCTACCTCTTCGCGCCCGCTTTCCATCCGGCCTTCAAGTCCGTCTTGGGCGTGCGTAAGAAGATCGCCGAGGGCGGCCAGAAGACTGTCTTCAACGTCCTTGGTCCGTTGATCAATCCCGCCCGTCCGGCGCACATGGTGGTCGGCGTCTACGACGAACGTTGGGTCGAACCCATCGCGGCCACGCTCGGCGATCTCGGCGTGAAGCGCGGCTTGGTGACGCACTCCCGGGCCGGCGGCGGTATGGATGAAATCACCACGGCCGGCGAGGTGCGCGTGCGCGGGTGCGGCGAGCTGGCCGGGGTCGATGCCGTCTGGCTACCTGGAGATTTCGGCTTCAAGACCTGCACGGTCACGGACCTGCGCGGCGGGACGCCCGAAGAGAATATCGCGATGTTCAGCGACTTGCTGGTCGGCGGAGTTTCCGACGGCCTGCTGGACACGCTTTGCCTCAGCGCCGGCGCTTCCTTATGGGTCGCGGGCAAGGTGGCGGATCCGGCGGCGGGCGCCCGGCGGGCGCGCGAGATCATCCTCGGGGGCGAACTGCGCGAGCAAGCGCGCCGTCTGCGCGAAGCCTATCGGGCCGACTGATTGTCCTGCAGCCAGGCCAACGTCCGCTCGGTAGCGCCGCGGTTACTCTGATGCCAAGCTGCGCCGTGGCGGCCCATCGCAGTCCGGGCCGGCTCGTCCTCGGTCAGCCGGGAGAGCAGGGTGGAGAGCTCGGCGGCGTCCCTGGCGCGGAGCGCGGCGTTCGCTTGCTCCAGGCCGCGGCAGATGTCGCGGAAGTTAGACATGCGCGGTCCGTACACGATGGCCACACCGGCGGCGGCGCCTTCGACGGGCGTTTGGCCGCCTTCGTGCGGCGCGAGGCTCTTACCGCAGAAGATCAGGTCCGCCGCGCGGGTGAGGCGGCGCAATTCGCCCGTGGTATCGGCGAGGTGGATGATTGTGCCGGCTGGTGCACCGGAGCCGCCGGTGGAGCGTTGGTGCCACGATAGCCTGCTGGCGCTGGCCTCGGCGGCGACTTCGGTGCGGCGTTCGGAATGGCGGGGCGCCAGTAGCAGGCGGACGTCGCGGCCGGCGGCGCGCAGCTCGCGCACGCACCGGATGAGTAGGGTCTCCTCGCCGGGCCAGGTCGAGGAGCCGAGCAGGACCACCGTGCGCGGGTCGGCGTCGAAGCCGAGCTCGAGCCGGAGACGCGCGCGTTCATCGGCGGCCATCGGCGCGTCGCCGGCGACGTCGAACTTGAGGTTACCCATCGACGTCGCGACGAAGCCGAGTTCACGGAAGCGCCGGACGTCTTCCTCGCTGCCGGCGGCGATCCGGCGGAAATGGCCGAGCACGTAGGCGGAGAAATTACGGAAGCGGAGATGGCGCGCGAACGACTTGTCCGAGATGCGGCCGTTGATGAGGTCGGCGGGCACACCACGGGCGCGCGCCTGGGCGAGGTGTTCGGGCCAGAGCTCGCCTTCGACGAGGATGACGCCATCCGGGCAGATGCGATTCCAAGCGAGGGCGCTGCAGGGCCAGAGGTCGGTCGGGAAGATCCCGATGCGATCGGCGACGTCAGCGTAGCGTTCTTGGGCCAGCTGGTATCCGGTGCTGGTGGTGGTCGTCAGGATAATTTCGGCCGCCCCGGAGGCCTGGAGGCGGCGGAGCAGGGGGCCGATGGCCTCCAATTCGCCGACCGAGACCGCCTGAATCCATAAACGGCGCTTGCCCGGGGTCTTGGGGCCAAGTTTGGGGAAAAAGCCTAGCCTTTGGCTGAAACCCGGGCCGTACCCCCCACGTCGGAGCATCCGCCAAAGATAGTAGGGCAAGGCCGGAATCAGCAGCAATGGGAAGAGGATCCGGTAGGCCCAGGACATCGTGATACGCCGACCCTGCGGAGGGGCGGGAGTCATGTCAGTTCCAAAGCAGGCGGTTTGGGCTGATTTTCCCGCTTGCACCAGAGGGGCAGGGATGTTTGAACCCACTTTCCACCGTTTGAAGCGACCGCCGATTGCTTCGGACATAAAACCCAAACCCAGTCAGTCCTACCAGATCCAATGTCCCCTCCTTCGGCAGGAAACGGGATACGGAGCCAAACACCATGAACATCACAGTCAAAGACCTCCTCGACGCCGGCGTCCACTTCGGACACCAGACCCGTCGCTGGAATCCCCGCAGCCGTCCGTTTATTTTCGACCACCGCAACGGCGTGTCGATCATCGACCTCGAGAAGACGCACGCTTGCCTCGTTGAGGCCGTCGCCTTCGTCGAGGAAACCGCCGCTAAGGGCAAGGAAGTGCTCTTCGTCGCCACCAAACCGCAGGCCCAGGAAGTTGTGCGTCAAGCCGCCAAGTCGACCGGCATGCCCTTCGCCGTGAACCGCTGGCTCGGCGGTACGCTGACCAACTTCGCCACCATCAAGCGCTCCCTCGACAAATACCGCACCTACCTCCGCATGGAGCAGGACGGCTCCCTCGCCAAGATGCATAAGAAGGAAGCCGCCGCCGTGAAACGCGAGATGTCGCGCATGTCACGCAACTTCGAAGGCCTCCTCGAATACCGCGAGCTCCCGGCCGCGATGATCGTCGTCGACACCAAGCTCGAGGAAATCGCCGTCAATGAGGCCGCCCGCCTCGGGATCCCCGTGATCGGCCTCTGCGATTCAAACTCCGATCCGACCCTCCTGAAGTACCCCGTCCCGGGTAACGACGATGCTGCGAAGTCCATCCGCCTCGTGGTCGAAGTCCTCACCCAAGCCGTCCAAGCCGGTCTTTCCCGTCGCAAGGCGGTGACCCAAGATCGCAAGACCGTGACCCCGGTCGCCCGCCAGAACGATGGTGAGTCCGTCCAGCCCGAAGTCCAGATTTCCGAGGAACTGCTCAAGGCCAACGAAGGCGTCGAAGTCGTCGAAGGCGGCGCACCGGCGAAGCGTCCCAGCCCGCGCAAGTCCAAATAATCCGGCCATGTCCGCTATCACCGCTCAGACGGTCAACGATCTGCGCCAGCGTACCGGCGCCGGGCTGATGGACTGCAAGAAGGCCCTCGTCGAAGCCAACGGCGACACCGAAAAAGCCGTCGAGATTCTGCGCATTAAGGGTGTCGCTACGCGCAACAAGAAGGCCGACCGCAAGGCCAGCGAAGGAATCCTCACGGTACAGGTCTCCGCCGACGGCCGCACCTCGACGCTCCTCGAGCTGAACTGCGAGACGGATTTCGTGGCCAAGAACGAGGCCTTCATCGCCCTCGCTAAGGAACTCGTGGCTCAGGCCGCCGCCCACGGCGTCGAGGGTTTCCTCGAGCAGCCTTACCACGCCGACAAGGCCCGCAAGGTGAACGACTATCTGAATGACCAGGTGCTCAAAATCGGCGAGAACCTCAAGGTCTCGCGCGTCCTGAAGTTTGAAGCCACCGGCGTGGGACGCGTCTCCGCCTACGTTCACACCGGCGCCAAGATTGCCGTCCTCCTCGAACTGGGTCTGAAGACCCAGGCCGCCGCCGCCAACCCGGACGTCGCTGAACTGGCTCGCCAGCTCGCGATGCAGGTCGTCGCCAACAATGCCCGTTTCGTCCGTCGCGAAGATGTCTCCCCCGACGTCGTTGCCAAGGAGCGTGAAATCGCTGCCGAGTTCACGAAGTCCGAAGCCGACAAGGCCATCGACGAGGCCAAGCGCATCGTCGAAGACTACAAGGGTCAGCTCGTCGAGCAGAAGGCCGCCAACGACGCGGAAGCCGTCGCCGAACTCGAAAAGCGTATCGGCGTAGGTGAGAAGCAGGTCATCGCCGCCGAAGGCCGCAAGAAGGGCCAGCTCTCCAACATGGAAAAGATTATCTCTGGCCGCGTGGATAAGTTCTTCGCTGAATCTTGTCTGCTCGAGCAGGCCTATTTCCGCGATCCGGAGCAGAAGATCCAAGCCTTGCTCGCTGCCGCCAAGACCAAGGTCGGCGAAGATGTCTCGATTGTGCGTTTCACCCGCTTCCAAGTGGGCGAGACCGCCGCCGAGTAAGCTCTCCTCAGGGCAGCCTCATCAAGGCCGGACGCCGCGAGGTGGCCGGCCTTTTGCTTGGCTTGCCAACGCGGGCGTCAGGATTAGGCTGAGTTCATGCAGTTCCGGTCGGATATATTTTGGAAATCGAGCTGCGGCCGCTGTCCCGACTGCGGTGCGAAGGTGCGTGGCTCGGCCGATCGTCTGGGCTGGTTCGCGCGGCTGTGGGATACCCCGGCTCACTGTTCCGGCTGCGGCATGACGCTGCGTCGTAAGGAAGGCTTCTTCCTCGGCGCCATCGTCTGGAACTACGGACTCACCGCCTTCGGCGTGCTTCCTTTGGTGCTGCTGGCCCAGTGGTTCGGATGGGTCGGCTCAGTCTGGGCGATTCGTCTCGCGATCGGCACGATCTTCTTGGTGCCGCCGCTCATCCATGCCTTCGCCTGGCGCCTTTGGATCGGCACCTACTACGCCTTCCTGCCCGATCAGTTGCCGTCGGGTGGTCGTCGCCTCGACGACTAATCAGCGGCGGCGCGCCGCCATCTGGCGCACCAGTTCGACGAGGAAGACCGTGTCGCCTGCGGTCGCCCGGAGGTGACCGACGGTCTCGACGGTCAAAGCCTCGATGCGCTGTCTCGTCGCACCGACGCCGTGCAGGTCGGCGTAGGTGGATTTTCCATTCTCGGCATCGGCCCCGACGGGCTTACCCAGCGCGGACGCATCGGCGGTGAGGTCGAGTAGGTCGTCGGCAAGCTGGAAGGCGATGCCCGCGGCCCGTCCCGCTCGGCGGAAATGTTCGACGTCGATCGCGGAGGCCCCGCCGACCATCGCGCCCATCGCGAACGAGGCGCTGAGCATCGCGGCAGTCTTGCCGAGCAGGATGAATTCGACCCGCTCCGGATCCCCCTGCTGCCCGTCCATGTCTTCGGTCTGTCCGCCGACGAGCAGGGTCGAGCCCGCGGTCACGGCGAGTTCGCGGACGAGCGCGGTGGCGAGGGTCGGCTTGGCGGCGTAGCCGATGGCAAGGAGTTCGAAGGCCAGCGGAAGCAGGGCGTCGCCGGCGAGCAGGGCGGTGGCCTCGTCGAAGGAAACGTGGCACGAGGGGCGGCCGCGACGCAGGTCGGAATCATCCATGCACGGCAGGTCGTCATGGATCAACGAGTAGGTGTGGATGCACTCGAGCGCTGTCGCCGCGTGGGAGGCGTCGGCCTTCGGCGCAAAGGCCTCGGCGGAGGCGAGGCAGAGGACCGGCCGTAGGCGCTTGCCACCGGCTTCGAGCGAGTAGCGCATCGCTTCGTGCAGCCGGGTTGGGCGCACGGTAGCGTCGGGCGTCAGTTCACGCAGCGCGGTTTCTGCCTGAAGAACGAATGCCTCGTGCCGTGACTGAAACAGCGAGGCGTCCATCGTTCATTCGGCGTCGGCGCCGAGCTTGAAGAACGTCGCCGTGCGACCGACGCGGCCAATCACTTCGCTTTCGGTGAGCTGGGCTAGTTCCAGGGCCTGCTTATCCATTGCCTCGCGTTCGGCCGTGAAGCGGACCTTGACCAAGTCGGCGTTACGGAAGGCTTCCTCGAGCAGGTGGGCGATGCCGGCGTTCACGCCGGCCTTGCCGACGAACACCTTGGGGTCGAGCGTCTGGGCGAGGCTGCGCAGCTTGCCGCGTTCGGCGCCAGTGAGGCGGGGCTGGTCTTCAGAGCCTGATTCCATGCCCGCTATGACGCTCTGGCGGGGCAGGGGAGTCAACGGACTAATCGGCCGCGCCTTGCCGTCCTTGCTCCGCTGGGTATCATGATACCATCGATGAGCCCGACCTCCCCTTCGCCTGCGCCCATCGTGCTTCCTGTCGTGGAAATCGCCGCGGAAGTCCGTCCCTTGGACCCCGTCGTCGTGCACGTGCGCTGCGCTCCGAATTACGGCCACTCCCTGCGGATCTGGCAGAGCACGTTCCTGCTGGACCGTGATTCCGCCCACACGAGTTCGATGATCGGTTTCGAGAACATCTCCCTCTACCCTCATTGGATGTCCATCCCGCACGGACGGGCCCATCAGTTCACCCTGTTTTTCGAGCCCCTGCCCAAAATGGTCCGGGTCTTTGATCTGTCGGAAATCATCCCCGAGCCGCGTGGCTGGCACTTTCCGGCCATCCGGAGGAACCAGGAAGACGTCTACTGGCTGGACCTGCCTAACTGACGGAAAACGCCCCTATATTTCCCTTTGCCGGGGCATGGTCGGGGTAGTTCCTTCTTGCTAAGCCCCCGACGGTTCTTCATTTCCATGGGTCATCTTCGTTAGGGAGAGGGGCGGAGTCCTTCTCACGCTGGTCGGTAGGCGAAAGCCTATTCCAGACGGAGAGTCCGGCTAAACGGCGGGGCTCTCGGGAATTTCTCCCAAGTCGGCCATCATCAACCCAAAACTAACCCCCACCATGTCGGTCAATAAGTCGGAAGTCATCAAGAAGCACCAGCAGGACGCCAAGGACACCGGATCACCTGAAGTCCAAGTCGCCCTCATCTCCGCCCGCGTCACCCACCTGACCGAGCACTTGCGCACCCACCGCAAGGATTTCCACTCTCGTCGCGGCCTGATCATGCTGACGAACCGTCGTCGCAAGCTTCTGGCGTACCTGAAGTCGACGGATCTGGATCGCTACAACGCGCTCCTGGCCAAGCTCAACCTTCGCAAGTGAACGGCGCCTCCGGGCGACCTCGTTCACCGAGCGTCCCAGCCTAGGCTGGGACGTCCGTTTTTCACCCACCCAACCACAACCCGCCGAGCACTCCCGCCCGGCACCAAGCCACACCGCAAAACACCATGAAACAGAAACACTCCGTGACCATCGAAGAACTCGGTATCACGATCAACACGGGCTCCATCGCCCGCCTCGCCAACGGCGCGGTCACCATCAGCAAGGGCGAAACCACGCTCTTCGTGTCGGCTACCGCCGCCGAAGACCTGCGCTCCCCCGACCAGGACTTCTTCCCCCTGACCGTCGACTACCGCGAGAAGTTCGCGGCAGCCGGCCGTTTCCCGGGCGGTTACTTCCGTCGCGAAGGTAAGCCTTCCGACAAGGAAATCCTGACCTCGCGCCTCTGCGACCGTCCCCTCCGCCCGCTCTTCCCCGAAGGCTTCCTCAACGAAGTCCAGGTGATCGGCCTCCTCCTCTCGGCTGACCAGATCAACGACTCCGACGTGCTCATGGTGAACGGCGCTTCCGCCGCTCTCCTTTGCTCCGACATTCCTTGGAACGGACCGATCGCCGGTATCCGCCTCGGTCGCGTCGCCGGCCAGTTCGTCGTCAACCCGACCCACGAACAGCAGTATGAGTCCGACCTGGACCTCATCTACGTCGGCAACGAGAGCGACATGATGATGATCGAAGGTTCGGCTGACCAGCTGCCTGAAGCCGATTTCATCGCCGCCCTCGAATACGCCCAGAAGGCCATCCAGCCGATCATCGCCGCTCAGCGTAAGCTCGCCGCGATGTACTCCAAGACCAAGCGCGTCTTCCCGCTCGTTGTCTGCGAACCGAAGGCTCTCGCCATCTGCGAACGCGTGGCCGCCGAAGGCGACCAGCTCAAGAAGGCAATCTTCCTCGCTTCCAAGAAGGAACGTGGCGACGCCGTCAAGGCCGTGGTCGAGAAGTCCAAGGCCGCCTGTAAGGCTGAGCTCGGCGACGTCTTCGACTCCCGTCAGATCAAGATGGCCTTCGAAAAGCTCCAGGAAAAGGTCTACCGCAACGCCATCATTCAGAACGGCGAACGTGCCGACGGCCGCAAGCCGCTGGATCTCCGGGCAATCTCCTGCGAAGTCGACGTGCTTCCTCGCGTCCATGGGTCCTCGCTCTTCCAGCGCGGTGAAACCCAGGGTCTCGTCCTCGCGACTCTCGGTACCTCCAAAGATGCCCAGGAAGTCGACGCCATCACCGGCGGCCCGAGCAAGCGCTCGTTCCTCCTGCACTACAACTTCCCGCCTTTCTCGGTGGGTGAGACCGGCCGCTTCGGCATGACCTCCCGCCGCGAAACCGGCCACGGTAACCTCGCTGAGCGCTCGCTACTCTGCGTGCTGCCTTCCGAGCAGGACTTCCCGTACTCCATCCGTCTCGTCTCCGAGATCATGGAATCCAACGGCTCCACCTCGATGGCTTCCGTCTGTGGCGGCACCCTCGCTCTCCTCGACGCCGGCGTGCCCATCAAGGCCCCGGTCGCCGGTATCTCCTGCGGTCTCGTGACCGAAGACGCCGCCGGTAAGATCGTGAAGCACCGCGTGCTGACCGACATCATCGGCGCCGAAGACCACTACGGCGACATGGACTTCAAAATCTGCGGCACCCGCGAAGGTATCACCGCCTTCCAGCTGGACCTTAAGATCCACGGTCTCCCGATGAGCATCGCCAAGGAAGCTATCGCCCAGAACAAGGTCTCTCGTGACGCGATCCTGGACATCATGGCCAAGACCATGCCGGCCACCCGCGCCGAGCTGAAGCCCTGCGCCCCTCGCACCCACCGCATCAAGATTCCGTCCGATAAGATCGGCGCACTCATCGGTCCGGGCGGCAAGAACATCAAGCGCATCACGGAATACACCGGTTGCCAGCTCGACATCGATCAGGACGACTCCGGTTGGGTCACGATCTTCGCAACCGACGGCGAGTCCCTCGCCCGCGCGGTCAACGAGGTCAATCTCCTCTCGGCCCAGATCGAGATCAACAAGACGTACAAGGGTATCATCCGCTCGGTGAAGGAATTCGGCGCTTTCGTCGAATGCCTCCCCGGCCAGGAAGGCCTCGTGCACGTCTCCGAACTCGCCGACCATCGCGTCGAGCACGTCGAGGACATCTGCAAGCTCGGTGACGAGATCATCGTCAAGTGCGTCGGTATCGACGACAAGGGCCGCGTGCGCCTCTCGCGCCGTGCCGCCATCGCCGAGAAGGAAGGTCGCGACTACGCTCCGGCCCCGAAGCCGATGGACCGCCCTCGTGGCGACCGTCCGGACCGTCGCTAAGCCCCGGTTAAACAAACAGACAAGGCTCCGGCTCACCCCGGGGCCTTTTTTGTGCCCGCTTACTT
>CAMBGQ010000006.1 GCA_945866215.1 Opitutus sp. GAS368
TCATGTTCTTAACGAAGTCGGCGTGGCCCGGGCAGTCGACGTGGGCGTAGTGACGGTTGATGGACTCGTACTCGACGTGCGCAGCGGCGATGGTCACGGTCTTGGTGGCGTCACGGACGGTACCACCCTTGGTGATTTCCGCGTAGGACTTGTTCTCGGCCAGGCCACGACGGGCCTGCACGGCCACGATTGCGGCAGTGGTGGTCGATTTGCCATGGTCGATGTGGCCGATAGTGCCGACATTGACGTGAGGCTTGGTGCGATTGAACTTCTCTTTGGCCATGGTTTTAGTGGTGAGGAGGTGGTTAGGTGTGGTGTGTGGAAAATGGGTGGAGCCCCCGACTGGAATTGAACCAGCGACCTCGTCCTTACCAAGGACGCGCTCTGCCAACTGAGCTACAGGGGCGAACCGTCGACGTGCTGAGGACGCGAAGGGAAGGGTTTGAATGACCATCGAAAACCCCTCCGTCAAGCGGATTTTTGCAAGGGTTTTACAGCCCTTCCGGAGGGCTAAGGACCTACGATCAGGCGGTATGTCCCGGGGGGAAGTTGGGCACTCCAATCGGTGTCCGTCGCCCACCTCCGAATCGCCTCATCGAGGGGCTTTGAGCCTGAAAGTCTCACCGCTGCCCCCAAAGGGGTCTTTCCCAAGGAATCTACACTCAGAATAACCTCAAAAGTGGACAGGAATGGGGCATTTTTAATCAATAAATCGTCCCTAACACCATTTCTGTTATTAAAATGGGGTATTTTCCCGCTTATAATGGACTTCTTGCCCCCTCCTATGAAAAATACCTCAAAAAAAGCTGCTCGTTCGGCAATCCCCTGCCCTCCATACCCCGCCGTTCCAAAAGTCGTGAAGGGCGAGACCTCGGCCAGCGGAACGGCCTTGGCGGGGGTGGGGGTCTCTGACCGTGGCAATTGCAAGGTGGAGTCATTGCTGGGAGATTTCGTAGGATCGAACTGTAAGACGGGGACGGACCTGGCGAAGGGCGCATCCTCCGGCTGGCCGACCTCGGTCCGGCCGAGGCCGCCAAGCGCGGAGCGGGAGGGGAAATAGACGGCGGAGGTGTCGAGCAGGATGACGCTTTCGGTGCGGGCGTCATCGGGCGACACGAGCCGGACCCCGTTGGCCAGAGGCTGGGCGGGATCTAAACCGCCGGCACCGGGCTGGAAGACGAGCAGGGTGAGCAAGAAGATTCCCCCGCCACAGAATAGCGCAGTACGTGTCACCGGTGGAACCCGGCCACTGGCCAGGTTGCGGAACGTGGAAAGTGCACCCATGCTCAGCGGTCCAGCGGACGCTCCGCGACCGTCAAGCGTGCCAACGAGCCTCGGCCTTCGCGGATGAAGTTGACCATCAGGACCTCGCCCGGTTTGCGGCGCGAAATCGCCAGGCGCAATTCATTCCAATTATCGAAGGGCTTACCATCTAAGGCCACGATAACGTCGCCGACCTTGAGGCCGGCCTTCGCCGCCGGCGAGCCTTCGGTGATGAGCGCGACGCGAACGGCGCCCGACTTGGCTAGATTGAGCTTGGTGGCCTCGGCGAGGGTCAGGTCTTCCCCCTGGACCCCGATGAGACCGCGGACAACCTTGCCGCCGTTGGCCAGATCCGTCGCGATGGAAACAATCAAGTTGGCCGGGATGGAGTACCCTAAGCCGATGTTGCCACCGGTACGCGACTTGATCGCGGTGTTCATGCCCAGTAACCGGCCCTCGAAATCGATGAGTGGCCCGCCGCTATTGCCCGGATTGATCGCCGCGTCCGTCTGGATGAAGTCCTCGAAGGCCATACCCATGCCCTGCCGGCCAGAACGTCCGAGCGCGGAGACGATACCGGAGGTCACCGTTATGCCGGCGTCGAGCGGATTGCCGATGGCGAAGACGACATCGCCCACGCGGGCTTTGTCACTGTCGGCGAACTTAGCGAACGGTAGGTTGCGTCCCTCGATCTTCAGCACGGCGATATCGCTACCGGCGTCGACCCCGAGGACCTTCGCCCGGAATTCCCGGCGGTCAGCGAGTTGCACGATGACCGTCGTCGCGACACCTTGGCGATTCTCCTGCAGCACGACATGGCGGTTGGTGATCACATAACCTTCGGGATGGACGATTGTACCGGAACCTAAGCCGGTCGGCATGAGCGTCTCGCCAGTCTTCTCATCCTTCAGTACCGAATCAGAAGGGATACGACCACGATAGCGCTCCAGGACCGCTGCCGGTATGACTTCCGCGGTGCGGATGCTGACGACGGAGGGCATGACACGGGCAAGCATGTCGGCGTAACTGGCTGCGGGGAGGGCACGGTTGACTGGGCGGACATCGGTGTCGAAGGAAACGCCGGCGAGGCCCATGGCCGGCCAGAGGACAAGCGCGGTGAGGTAGCGGAACATGACACCGACAGCGTAGCCGAAGCACCACCCAATGCAAGCGACCTCAGCGGGCCATGGGGAACCCGCCACCCGGCTGGTTCGGTTCGGCCTCGTCGCGATCCTTGTTGAAGCGCATCGAGAAAAGCCGGGTCACACCCTTTTCCTGCATGGTCGCCCCGAAGATAGCGTCGGCCGCCGAGACGGTGCGCTTATTATGGGTGATCACCACGAACTGAGAAAAACGGGTGAATTCGCGGATGATGTCGGTGAACCGGGTGACATTGGCATCATCCAACGGGGCGTCGAGCTCGTCGAGCACGCACAACGGCGAGGGCTTCACCATGTAGATGGCGAAGAGCAGCGCGACGGCGGTCATGGTGCGTTGGCCGCCGGAGAGCAGGGAGATTCCCCGGAGCTTGGTACCCGGGGGTTGCGCGATAATCTCGATACCGCTCTCCAGGGGGTCTTCAGCCTGGACCATCGTGAGGTCAGCGGTACCGCCTTCGAAGAGCCGCGCGAAGGTGAACGTGAAGTTCTTGCGCACCTGTTCAAACGTATCGGTGAAGAGCTTGAGCGAGGTCTGGTTGAGTTCCTCGATCGCCTTGGTGAGTTCTTCCTTCGCCTTCCAGAGGTCGTCGCTCTGCTTAGTGAGGAAGTCGTGGCGGTCCCGCAGGGAGGAATACTCCTCGACGGCGACGAGGTTCACGGAGCCCATGCCAGCCATGCGTTCACGTAGTTCGGCGATCTCACGGACGAGAGGCGGCCAATCGGCGGACTCCATTGAGGCGAGGTCTTCGGCCGTGGGTTCACCGCGACGGGCGACGGCCGGGGGAGCTGGGCGGGAGCCTTCCTCCTCCGTCTCCTCAAGGTCGTCGAAGCTCGAGATCCCTTCGGGCTCGCCGTCAGAAAGCCAGAGCTGCAGGCGCCAGTCGACTTGGGCGACATCGAGTTGATGGTCGGTCTGGACCTTTTCGACGAGGAAGCCGCACTGCGAGGTCTGCTCGACGAGCGACACTTCCAAGCCCTTGAGCCGGCCATCGGCATCGCGCAGCCGGTCGCGTTCCCCGACGAGCAGGCGGTCTTCGGAATCCACGGCAGCATCGGTCACCTGCAGGGAGCCGCGGCGTTCATCGAGGCGGCCATGGGCCAACTCGATCTCGCCGGCCAGCCGCGCGGAGGTCTCCCGGGCAGTGTCGGCCTGGGCCTTGAGTTCGCCGATAAGCTTCTCGTTCTGCTGCGCTTCGTTGCGTCGCGAACTCAGGCGGGCGACGGCCTCGGCGCGACGGGATTCGAGGTCGGCGAGCTCGCGGCCGACGAGCTCGAGGCGTTGACGTTGTTCGGCGTGGGCGAGGCGGGCTTCACCAAGGGCGTTACGGCGCAGGTCGGCTTCGGCACGAGCGGCTTCGAGCTGGCCTTCCCCGGTGACGATGGACGTGCGCAGCTCGGCCACCTGCCCGTCCTTGGCCAGGAGCGTCACTTGCGCGCGATCACGCCTCTGCAGGGCTTCTGACTTGGAATTTTCGGTTTCAGCGAGCAGGCGTTCCTCGCGGGCGATGCGTTCGTCCGCGGCGGTCAGCGCCAAGCGAGCCGCCCGCTCATCGGCCTGGGCGACGGAAAGTTCCTGGGCAGCGAACTGCGTGGCATCACGGGCCGCGGAGACGTCGAGCTCATTGGCGTCCATTGCGGACTGCAGGCCGAGGGCCTTTTCGTTCAGGGTCGTCAGCTGGTCGTTCTCAGACTCGAGGCTAGCGCGGACGGAACGAATCTCGCTCTCGCGCGAGAACACGCCTGACCCGGCGGTGGCGGTGGCGAGGCGGGGCTTGCCGGCGTAGACAAGGCCGCGCCGGTCGACAAGGTCGCCATCCGTGGTCGCGACGAGAAAGAATTCGAAGCCCGGATTAGCGCGCCACCAGTTGATGAAATCCACTAAGGACGGGCAGACATAGCATCCGTCGAAAAGGTTAGCGACCAGGCGCGCGTGTTCGGGCGACTTCGCCTGGACGGCGGAGGTGGCGGGCCGGAGCCAGCCGGGAGCGGCGGAACCAGAGCGGGACGCGGGCGGCGCCTCGACCTGGAAGACCGCCCTACCCAGCTGGCGCTCGCCCATCTTGGCGACGATGCCCGGCAAGAATTCGGCGGAGTCGAGCGCGACGGCTTCGGAAGCGGCCCCGAGGATATTCTCGAGCGCGGCGGCGGCGGAGAGATCGACGACCCTGACCAGGTCGGCGAGCGCCGAGGCTTTGCCGGAACGAAGCTCGGCGGAGAATTCACCGCGAAGGACCGCCTTGGCGGCCTCGGAGAAACCCTCGAGCCGGGATTGCATCTGCTCGAGCAGGCCCAGTTGGGCGGAGAGCTTGGCGACCTTGCGGTCCTGTTCGGAGATTGTCTGCTGCAACGCACGGAAATCGTTCAGGAGGTCGCGGCCTTTCTCGGTGGCTTCCTGTTCGGCGGTGCGGGCGGCCTGGAGTTCGCCATGGCGGGTCGTGACGACGCCGCCGCACTCGGCGACGCGACGTTCGAGCGCCGTCCGCTCCTGCTTGGCTTGGCTCAGAGAGGCGGAGAGATCGACATGGCGCGACTGGTAGCCGCGGAGATCCACTTCGAGATTGGTGACATCGCCGCGGGCACGGGTCATCTCGCCCTCGGCGACGAGGATATC
This sequence comes from Opitutus sp. GAS368, assembly GCA_945866215.1. GTDB lineage: Bacteria > Verrucomicrobiota > Verrucomicrobiia > Opitutales > UBA953 > UBA953. Next base: position 5,035 of record CAMBGQ010000006.1, read on the forward strand.
CTGGCGGGCACGCCGCAGCAGGTTCTCCGCTTCGACGACCTGACGGGCGGCTTCATCGACCTGGGCGGTCTTCTCGCGATAGGCGGTATCGGTGGCCGTGACCGAACCGGCGGCGGTCGACTTGGCGTCGGAACTGCCGCGGAGACGCATCTCGTATTCAGAAATCGAAAATTCCGCTTCCATCGCCTCTCGGCGAACCTCGCCGAGCCGGGTGGTCAGGTCGGCGGAGCGAAGGTCAGCGGTCCGGGCATCGTTCTCGGCATTTTCGCGGGCGGTGCGGAGCTCGAAGAGGGCCTGCTGGGCGAACTGCACCTGCTCGGCGAGTTCGGTCCGCTGCGACCGACGTTGCGACAGCGCGGCTTCCCGGTCACGCAACGCATCGGTTAGGCCCGTGACCTCGGCGCGACAGGCGGTGGCGGCGATCTCAAGCGAGTCGACCTGGGCGCGCCGATCGCCGAACTGCTTGGCGTGCCAGGCGAGGTCGAGGTGGATGAAGCGATGGCGGAGCCGACGGAAGCGGAGAGCCTTGGCGGCTTGACGACGGAGCGAGGCGATCTGGCGACCGACTTCACTGACAACATCGGTGATCCGCGCGAGATTGGCGTCGACGCCGCTGAGCTTGTTGAGGGCTTCGCGGCGCTGAGACTTATAACGCGTGATGCCGGCGGCTTCTTCGAAGAGGTAACGGCGCTCGGCGGGATTGGCAGAAAGGATCTGGTCGATCTGTCCCTGCACCATGAAGGAGTAGGACATGCGGCCGATGCCGGTGTCCATGAACAGGCGCTGGATATCCTTGAGGCGGGAAGGCTTGCCGTTGATAAAATAATCGCTGGCGCCGTCGCGGCTGAGGCGGCGCATGATCGCGACCTCGGCGAACGCCGTGCCCAGCTCCTTCTCGCAATCGGCGAAGATCAGCTCCACTTCGCACAAAGGGAGAGGCCGGCGGCGGTCGGTGCCCGCGAAGATGACGTCTTGCATCGCCGTGGCGCGTAGGGATTTCGCGGACTGTTCGCCCAGGACCCAGCGGATGGCGTCGACGATGTTGGATTTGCCGCAACCGTTGGGTCCGACGACGGCCGTAACCCCTGGGCGGAGCTCGATACGGGTGCGGTCAGCGAAGCTTTTGAATCCGTTGGCGACGATTTCCTTGAGGTACATCGAGGGGTGGAAAGGGACGATTGCCCTGCCCTACCCCCGCCGCAAGCGTGTTATGCCCTCCGGAACGGCCACTTATTCACGGGTTTAACGACCCTTGGATTCGGGGTTGACGAACGCCCTCGCCCCTTGTTCTTTCGACCCTCCAACCGCTCCCATGTCCGTAGAAATCAAGCTCCGCAAAGGCGAGACCGTCGACAAGGCTCTTCGCCGCCTCAAGAAGAAGATCGATCGCGAAGGCATCATCAAGGACGCCCGCGCCAAGCGAGGCTTTGAAAAGCCGGCCGTCCGCCGCCGTCGCAAGAAGAAGGTCAAGAACTTCGGCGCCTATCTGCGCAAGAAGTGGGATAACGTCTAAGCGGACGTCCCCTAACCAGCACCTGAAGGCCCGTCATCGTGACGGGCCTTCTGCTTGGAGGAGCCGCGGCATCGCCCGACAAAAAGGGCCGAACCCGGAGGTTCGACCCTTGTTCCCGATGAAGCCGGCGAAGCTCAGCGGAGGAACAGCAGTTCCTGGTAGGACGGGAGCGGCCAGTATTCGTCGGCGACGATCTCTTCCAGGGCATCGGCGGCGGCGCGGACCTTGAGCATGGCCGGGAGGACCTTATCGCAGGAGTGCTTCGCTTGGGCGTGCGTATCGGACTTGGACACTTCGCGGGCGGCGTTGAGGGCATCGATGGACGCGGCGAGCTCGTCCGCGAGGCCGATGACCGCCTTGCGGAGCTTACCCCCGGACTTGGTCTTCTCGACCGGGGTCAGATCGGCGGCGAACCTGAGGGCGGCCGGGAGGAGTAGGGTTTGGGCGATGTCGGAGACGAGCTTCGACTCCGTGTTGATGGTCAGTACGTAGGAGTGGGTGTAGATCTCTTCACGGGACTCGAGTTCGGCCTTGGAAAGGACGCCTTGGCGCTCGAAGACGTCGACGGTCGACTTCGCCACAATCTCAGGGAGGGCGTCGGGCGTCGTGCGGAGATTCTTGAGGCCGCGCTTGCCAGCCTCCTTGTGCCACTCTTCCGCGTAGCCGTTGCCGTTGAAGATGATGCGCCCGTGCTTGGTGAGGATGTCCTTGAGGACGCCCTGGAGCGCGGAGTTGAAGTCGGCATTCTTCTTAAGGGCGGCGGCGAGGTCGTCGGCGAGCTTGTCGAGAGAGTCAGCCATGATCGTGTTGAGCACGGTCAGCGGACCGGCGACCGAGAAGGCCGATCCCACAGCGCGGAACTCGAACTTGTTGCCGGTGAAGGCGAACGGGCTGGTACGATTGCGATCGCCGGCGTCCTTCGGGAGGACGGGCAGCGTGTCGACGCCGAGGGTCATGTGGCCACCCTTGCGGGAGGATGCGGCGGAGCCGCTTTTCTTCACCTGCTCGATGACCTCGTTGAGCATATCGCCCAGGTAGATCGAGATGATGGCGGGCGGTGCTTCGTTGGCCCCGAGGCGGTGGTCGTTACCAGCCGACGCCACGGAAGCGCGGAGCAGCCCCTGGTGGAGGTCGACGGCGCGGATGACCGCGGAGCAGAAGGTGAGGAACTGGGCGTTCTCGTGCGGGCTATGACCAGGCTCGAGGAGGTTGCCGACACCGGCACCGCCGATGGACCAGTTGACGTGCTTGCCAGAACCGTTGACGCCCGCGAAGGGCTTCTCGGCGAGGAGGCAGACGAAACCATGCTTGGTGGCGACGCGGCGGAGCAGCGTCATCGTGAGCATCTGGTGATCGTGCGCGACGTTGGCCGATTCGTAAATCGGGGCGACCTCGTATTGGGAAGGAGCGACTTCATTGTGGCGCGTCTTGATCGGGATACCGAGCTTGAAGCACTCGCGTTCGGTTTCCATCATGCAAGCGAGCACGCGATCAGGGATGGTGCCGAAATACTGGTCTTCGAATTCCTGACCCTTCGCCGGCTTGGAACCAAAGAGCGAGCGGCCGCAGGTGTAAAGGTCGGGACGTAGATGGAAGAGACGCGTGTCGATCAGGAAGTACTCCTGCTCCGGTCCGCAGGAAGCGGAGATGTAACCGTGCTTCTTGCCGAAGAGTGCGAGCACGCGAGTAGCGGCCTTATTGACGGCAGCCATCGAGCGAAGCAGGGGGGTCTTCTTGTCGAGGGCCTCGCCCTTCCAGGAGACGAAGGCGGTCGGGATGCACAGGGTGGAGCCGTTTTCGGTATCGAAGATATAGGCCGGGGAGGTCACATCCCAAGCGGTGTAACCCCGCGCTTCGAAGGTGGAACGCAGGCCGCCGTTCGGGAACGAAGAAGCATCGGGCTCGGCTTGAATCAGGGCCTTGCCAGAGAACTGGGCGAGCGTGCCGTTGCCGTTCGGCTCAAAGAAGGTGTCGTGCTTCTCGGCGGTGAAGCCGGTGAGCGGGTAGAAGACGTGCGCGTAATGGGTGGCACCGCACTCGAGGGCCCAATCCTTGATGGCGGCGGCGACGATGTCGGCGACGGCGGCGTCGAGCTTATTGCCCGCTTCGATGCTGGACTTGAGCGCCTTGAAGATTTCTTTGGGCAGACGCTTCTCCATCTTATCGAGGGAGAAGACGTTTTGCCCGTAGATCAGGTCGATCTTCTCGTTGCGGAAGTCGAAACTTCCTTGGAGGCGAGGCTGGGAGGCGATGGCCTCGATGGCGCTAAGACGGGCTGGGTTGGTGCTCATGGATGGGGAGTGAAAGTGTTTAATTAACGACAATTTCAAAGCACCCCGTGTGCCACCCTACAACAGGGAACCATTCACAGCCCCTATTGTGCTATTTTAGCCATCAATGCCTATTATTAAGCAAAACTCGATTGCCTACTTCCACACATTGGTCGTCCGGGGGAAATAAGCCGTATCGGTCCTGACTTGAGGGGCAGCGGCTGGGACCTGAAATCATTGGAGATGCGCAGCCTTAATGAGAGGGGTCTGGTGCCGCGGAAGCAGTTAAGGCCAGTCTCGTGCCGGAGGTAGAACTCACCCTCCCCGGCCGAGAGGGAACGAAATCAAGGGAGGTTGGCCAGGCGGCCCCACCGAGTTCGCGTGAAAAAATCAGGCCGGCCGCCGACGAAGGAGCGGCCAAGGAGGGCTGGGGGTACGCCCGAGTTCGAGGTCACCGTCAATGGCCTTGGATTCGTGAGCCGTGCGCGTGACGGCTCGTCCTGCGCCGGCTCATCGGTAACGAAGGATGCGACCAGCGAAAGATCCAGATGAAGTAGATTCGCGGCGCCGAGCGAAGGCGCGCGGAACTCCATCGTGCCCTCAGCAATCCGCTCGATGCGTCCCTTGAGGAACGACCCATCTTACATGGTGACAGTGTCCGCCAGACACGAGGCGGCTAGCAGCAGGAGCGGCCAGAACTTCATAGGAAGTGCGACCGGCGCAAGGACGCAGGGTTGCCAAACCTGCCCTCTCGAGTTTATGATTAAATCATGGCGTTCGATGCGATCATCCTGGGGGCAGGGCCAGCCGGGCTGGCCGTCGCTCATGCCATGATCCGCGCGGGCAGGAAGGTGAAGGTCATCGAATCCTCCGGGCGGGCCGGGGGCTCTATCCGAACCATCCGTGATGCGGAGTGGCTGGTCGAGACCGGTCCCAATACCTTGCAGCTCGAAAGTGCGGACGACGAAACCCTACTCGCCACCTACGGCTTGAAGGAAGTGACCCAATCGGCGGACATGCGCGCGGCCAAACGCTATATCTACGCCCGCGGCCGGCTCCATGGCCTGGGCGCCAATCCGCTCAGCCTATTAGGCTCCGGCCTGCTCAGTTGGCCGGGGAAACTGCGCCTGCTCTCCGAGATCTTTCGGGCCAAAGGCGGGTCGGTCGGTGAGACGATTGACGCCTTCGCTACCCGACGCTTCGGACCGGAGGCCGCTGCGATGCTCATGGACCCTGTCGTCTCCGGCGTCCATGCGGGCGACTCCGCCAAGCTGGTCATGGCAGACTGCTTTCCCCGCCTCCACGCCCTCGAACAGGAATACGGCTCCGTCCTTAAAGGTCTGCGCCGAGCCCCCAAGACGGACCGCAAGGTCGTCGGCTTCCCGCGCGGGATGCAGCAGATGGCTGACACGATGGCCGCGCCCCTCGGGACCGATTTGCGGCTGCACAGCGTCGTGACGCGGATCCGGCAGGGAGACGAAGGCTGGGACGTCGCCTGGCGCGAAGCCGACGGCGACGAAGAAAGCGCCAGCGCTCGGCATCTCATCGTGACCGCGCCCCATTGGCACTGGGCCACACTCCCCTTCGCCGAGACCATCACGCGCCAGCTGCGCGAATGGGAGGACGCCTCCGTGCCGCCGATGACCGTCGTCGCGCGCGGTTATGCGACCACGGATATCCCGCGGTCGCTCGACGGCTTCGGCTACCTGACGCCCAGCACCGAGAAGCGCGAGGTGCTCGGTTGCCTCTTCCCAACGTCGGTGCTCCCGGGCCGCGCCCCCGAAGGGCATGCCCTGCTCTGCTGTTTCATCGGCGGAAGCCGCCGGCCCGACCTCGCCGCTCTGCCAGACGCGGGCCTGCGCCATCTCGTCGACGCCGAACTCGCCACGACGCTCGGCATCCGGGCCGCGCCGCGGAAAGAATGGATTCAGCGTTGGGATCAGGCCATCCCGCAGTATGACGCCGGTCAAAGGCGCCGCGAGGCAGCCCTCGCCCAAACCGAGGCCGCGCACCCGGGACTCCGTTTCCACGGCGCTTTCCGTGGCGGTATCTCTCTGATGCACGTCATCCGCTCCGGCGACGCCTTGGGACGGAAGCTCGCGAAGGGTTAAGCCTTCAGGCGTTCGAACTCTGGCTCCGGCAGCCCGCGGACAATCCAGATGGCCGGCAACATCAGCAGCGCCCCGCCGATATAGACCCAGAAGTGCGAACCGAAGTGGAAATAAAGCAACGCCGCCGTGACCGGGCCGATGACGCGCGCCAGCGACCCGGCGGAGCGCAGGATGCCGAGATTACGCCCCTGCTCGGAGTCGCCAGAATAGAGCGAGACGAGCGCCGACACACTCGGGAGGATCAGGCCGGTCGCAAAGGAGATTAGGCCGAGACCAAGATAGAAAGTCGTCTCGGCACCATCGCCGTCGGCGGCGCGCCCAGCCGGGATCAAGGCGACGACGAAGAAGGCGACGGAGGCAAGTAGCATCCCCAGCATGATGACCTTACGCTGGCCCAAGCGCTTCACCAGCTGGCGGGCGAGGCCTTGGGCGAAGATCATGCAGGCTCCATTGAAAAGGAAGAGCCACGCATTGTCGCGCGGGCTGTAGACGAACAGCGCGAAGGTCAGGAACACGATGGTATTCTCCATACCAGTGAAGGCGACCTGGTAGACCAGATTCGCGAACGATGTGCGACGCACGGCAGAAGAACGGACCGTGGCGAGGTCGAAGACCGAGGGCCGCTTGGCATCGGCGGCGGCGCGGCGGTCGGCGGCGAGCGTCTCTGGGAAGAACTTGAGGACGAGCAGGAAGTTCAGCAGGGCCATCGCCGCCGCAATGGCAGCCGGGACGGAAAACGGGTTCAGCCCGAAAGAACCGGCGGTCGGGAAGTGGTCGAACTGGACGACCGAGGCGAGACCACCGATGACGGGTCCGAAGACGAAACCCAAGCCGATGGCGATGCCGACCACGGCCATCCCCTTCGTGCGGTCCTTCTCATCGGTGATATCCGCAGCCGCGGCACTGGCGACCGCGATGTTGCCCGCCATCATGCCGGAGACGAGGCGCGTGACGACCACGACCCAGAACTGAGCGGCGAAGATCCAGAGCAGGTAGGAAAGGGCGTTGCCGGCCAAGGTGATGGTCAAGATACGACGGCGTCCCAGCCGGTCCGACAAAGCCCCCCAGATAGGAGAGAAGATGAACTGCAGCAACGAGTAGAGCGTGCTGAGGAGTCCCCCGAAGAGCACCGTCTTCTTGAAGACCGTATCGCCACCCATCCATTCGGCCGCCGAATTCAGGGAGCCAATCAGCGTGCCAGCCGCGCCTTCCGTCCGAATATAATGATCCAGCAGATGCGGAAACAGCGGGATGATGATACTAAAGCCCACGATATCCATGAACACCGTCAGGAAGATGAGCCCGAGGGTGCGACGCTGGGTGGAGGCGACTGGGACGGACATAGGCCTCAAGATGGGGTCAGGGTCGTCCTGCGCAAACAAAAGAGCGGCTTGCGAGTCTCCCCCGCCGGAGAATAATGAAGGGATGCGAATTCTCGCTCTCCTCGGCGTGACGCTCTCCCTCGTCGGCGCCCAAGCGGGCACGGACCCCAAGCTCCTGCTTATCGAGCAGGGGCTTGGGGGATTCGCGGACAAGGACTACGCCGTCGCCGTCGAAAATACCCTCACCGAATTCGAGAGCCGGACGGGCATCCCACTTCGGCCAGGCGACCGAGGCCGTTGCGGACTGAAGCTGACGAGCGAAAACGGCCTCGGCTTAGCCACGCCCAAGCCCTTGGTCCGGGCGGTCGCCGCCGCGCTGATACGCCGCGGTTTTGCTCCGGGAGCCATCACGCTTTGCGACGCTAAGACGGGGGGCCTGCGTCAAGCCGGGTTCCTGCCGCCCTTGTCCACGCAGGAGCCATCCTTCGAAGGTCACCCGGTCATGGCTTGGGATTCCTTCGCGAGCGTCTGGGCAAACGAACCTCAGCTTCGCTACGAAAACCAAGTCCTGCCGCAGCGCGGATCGCAGGACACCCCTTGGGGCGATGGGCGCGTAAGCGTGCTGCCCAAGACCCTGATCGCCGAGGTCGACTTCTGGATCAGCCTGCCCGTGCTCAGCGACAGTAAGTCGCTCGGCGTGCACGGCGCGATGGCCGCGGCTTCCCTCGGCAACATGGTGAACGCCGAACGCTTCCTCGAAAATCCCTTCAACGCCACCAAGGCCGCGGTCGAAGTCTGCGCAATCCCCTCACTTGCGAAGCGCCACGTGCTCATCATCCTATCACTGGAGCGCTATCAGGTGCTCGGCGGTCCGAGCTTCGACGCGAACTGGTGCCGCTCGGAGAAGACCCTGCTGAGCAGCGCCAACCCGGTGATCATCGATTACATCGGGCTCCAGAAGATCAACGCCGGCCGGGCCGCGGGAGGTATCGAGACGATCTACCCCGAACCACCCATCTTCTCCGCCGCTAACGCCGGCGAGATCCGCCTGGGCACCTGTCGTCCGGCCGACATCACGCTGGTCCGTGTGCCGGCGCCCTAAGAGGCGAGCCGACGTAAGTTGTCCGCGCCGGCGCGGAACGCGGCCAGCTGGAAGCGTCGATAGACCGGCAGGCCGCACCAGACGAACCAACGGCTGGGCCGGACATGGTAAGAGACGGTGAGGACGAGCTCTTCGCCTTCGCGCTTCACCTCGGCCCGCCAGATGCCCCGTCCATAATGTCTGCGCGTGGTGACATAACCCAGGGTGACGCTTTCGGCGCCGGCCTCCACGACATCGACCTCGACGATCGCGGGTAGCATCAGGGGCGCGAGTCCAGGCAGGTTCGGCACGAACAAGCCCAGTCCCAAGCGGTCGCCGACCCGCACCGCGCGGCCTTCGTCCTCGAACTGGGTCCGACGGACCATAACGCGCTCGGGGTAGAAACGATAACCCAGCAAGGCGGCCTTCACCCGCACGAAAGCTTCCGGCGACCAAGGGCCGACCACGACGCGATGCGTGTCAGCGAAGACCGCTGTCGCGCGGTCGCCGCCCTCGACGGGTGTGAGCAGGTCCGGCGCAGGCGCGGCCGCGTCGTCGAAGGCTGGCGCCTGGGCCGCAAGCAGCAGCGCCCCGAGCAAGTTTAGCGAACCGTGCACCGACGCCATCTGTGGGATGGTGAGATAGCTCCAGCCGAAGGCGTGCGCGGCGGTGTAGCCGACCCCGAGCAGGAAGCCGGGGACAAGGCAGGCATAGGGCCACGGCCCGCGCTTTAACGGCATGAAAGCCGCCCAGAGCAGGAAACCGGCGGCGAAGACCACGGCGGCGGCGACTTCGACCGGCCCCGGCTGCAGGGGGTTACTCCGCAAAGCAAAGCATAGTGCCGTAGCCGGCGCCCCGACCACATAAAGCCAGATACCCAGGTCGCGCCCACGGGAGCGGGCGAGCGGGCGTTCACTGGCCGCCATCGCCAGCGGCAAGACACCGAAGGTGATGGCGAAGTGCACGGTGGTCAGCGTCGCGAGGGGGTCGGGAAACCCCGCGAACGTGCGATCGTAACGCGACCATACCCAAGCGGCGGCCGCGACCAACGGACCCGTCGCGGCGAGCATCTCGAGAAGACGCCGCGGCGCTGGCGTGAGATCATCGGCCAGGAAGCGCCGCAGGCCATGCGCGCAAAGCCACACGGCGAAGACCAGCGCGGGGGCGGCGGCTACGGCCGGCACGAGTCCTGGGCCGGCGGTGACGACGTCCGCCACCGCCCAGAGCAAGAACGCCGGCCAAGCCAAACGCTGAAGCCAGCGGGGGAACCCGCGGTCCAGATGCTGCGCCCACGCCAGGGCTGGCCAGAAACAGAACGCCGCGATGAGGCTGAACCAATCGACGGCGGCAAGGAACTCCATGCCATAGGTTTGGCGGCACAAAAAACCCCGTCAAGGGCGGTCCACTACCGCCGATGCCTCATAGGGTCGGCTTCAGAGCTTCAAACCAAGGGCTTCGGAAGCCGTGGCGCGCTCCTCGACCAGTTCCTTCTCCGTGATGGCGATTTTTTCCTTGGAGAAAGCGTCCAGCACCAAGCCCTGCACGATTTCCCAGGAGCCGTCGGCCTTGGTGCGGAGCGGGTAGCCGAACATGATACCCGGCGTGATACCATAATCACCTTTGGACAGGACGGCCACGGAGTGCCAGTCGCCGGCCGGGGTCGGAAAGTGCAGACTGCGCAGGGTGTCGAGCGCGGCGTTGGCGGCGGAGGCGGCCGAAGAGGCGCCACGGGCCTTGATGACGGCAGCGCCGCGTTTCTGGACGTCGGAGACAAAGGTCTCCTTGAGCCAGGCGTGGTCGGTGATGACCTGGGTGGCCGGCTGGCCGCTGATGGTGGCGTGGGTGAAGTCAGGATACTGCGTCGAGGAGTGATTACCCCAGATGGCGACGTTCTTGACGACGGAGTTGTGCGCGCCAGCCTTGCCCGCGAGCTGCGACTTGGCGCGGTTCTCGTCGAGGCGGGTCATCGCGAAGAAATTCTCAGCGGGCAGGCTGCCGGCAGAACGCAAGGCGATGAGTGCGTTGGTATTGCAGGGATTACCGACGACGAGGACCTTGACGGACTTCTTGGCGTTGCGCGCGATGGCTTCGCCCTGACCGATGAAGATCTTGCCGTTGATGCCGAGGAGATCCTTGCGCTCCATACCATCCTTGCGGGGCACGGCGCCGATGAGCAGGCACCAGTCCGCATCCTTGAAGCCTTCATTGAGGTCGCCGGTGGCGACGACGTCGGTGAGCAGAGGGAAGGCGCAGTCCTGAAGTTCCATCACGACGCCGGCGAGGGCGTTGAGGCCCGGGCCGACTTCGATGAGGTTCAAGGCGACCGGCTGGTCGGCACCAAACACGGCGCCAGAGGCCAGGCGGAAGATGGCGGCGTAACCGATGTTGCCGGCGGCGCCGGTGACCGCGACGCGAATGGGGGACTTGGAAGCCATAGAGGAACGCCTATCTAGTTAGCCCCGCCCCTCGGTGTGAAGCGGAAACTATAGCCCGAGCTCGCCTTGCATCAGGTCATCCGCCGCCGGTCCGGACAGGCTGTCACGAACTAATTGCGACAACGGTGCGGCGGACCTGCCCTCTTGGCCGCAAAGCGCCCGGAGCACTAGGGCGGCAGCCAAGGCGTCATAAAGGGCGCAGTGGTAGCGGCGCCGGCTGGGCGGACAATGGTCGGCCGCCAGCTGGTCCAGACGGGGGCCGAGGCGGAGCGCCGCCACCAAGGCCGCCAGCCGATAGTCGCCCAAGGACGGCATCCAGAGACGGGCGAGACGGCAGGTATCAATCCAAGGGCCCCATTCGGCGACGGAGGCTTCCTCGCCGACGAACGAAGGCACGGCGGAAGGACGAGGCCAGGTACCACGCAAGAGACCGGATTCGACGGAGGCGTTGTGGGCCGCCAGCAGGCCCGTCCGCCGCAGGCCGACCCAGCGCTCCCATTCGGACTCAAAAGGCACACGGCCTTTGAGTTCCTTCGCACCCAGGCCATGGCACTGGGTGTCGAGCGCGGGGATGGGCCCGCGAGAGGCGTGCAGGCTCGTGGCGGTGGAGACGATCTCGCCGCCGAGCAAGGTGGCGACGCCGAACTCGATGACGCCGGTGCGGGCGCTGCCTTCGAAATCCACGACGTGGATCGGGATCGAGGACCAGGTGAAAGCGACCGGGCTCATGCGTTCAGCGCCATTCATGCTTGGGATAGCGCCCCCGCAGTTCCTTCTTCACGCCTTCATAGGAGCCTTTCCAAAAAGCGTCGAGGTCAGTGGTGCGTTGCTGGGTCCGGCGAGCCGGCGACTGGATGCAGACGACCATCGGTACCTTGCCGAGGCAGACGCGGAGCTTGCTGCCCGGAAAATCATAGAGCTCCTGCACGGTGGCCTCGATCTCGGCCTGGCCATCCTCCGTGTATTCGATGCGGGCGGGGTGCTTCTTCCGGGGCAGAATCATCTTCTCGGGACAATAGGACTCGAGCGCCATGGCCTGCTCGTGGGTGAGCCAGCCGCGGACGACGCCGAAGACGGGGCGGTCACGGATGTCACGGTAGGTCACCGCGCCGACACAGACCTCTTCAATCACCAGACGGCGGGCGGCTTCATCGAAGGGCGGGATGCCGAGTTCCGGACAATGTTTCGCGAGGAAATTGACGCGGCGGATCCAGGCGTCGACCGGCGCGTCCCACTGCTCAAGTTCGAGACGACCGGCGGCGACCTCCTCCGCGAGGATACGGCTGGCGGCGTCGGAAGGGGCGTCGTCGCGTTCCTTGGCTTCGAGGACGAGGTCGCGGAAGCGCCGTTCGACGCGCGTGACGACGCGACGCTGGGTGGCATCATAACGGACATGATTGACCGTGGAGAATTCGGAGGGGAACAGCTCCTGCAGCCATGACTCCTCGACGGCGGTCGCGAGCGAGAGGTAGGTCGTCACGCCGCCGCGCGCCTGGATCTCGTCGACCTCCGCCGCGACCAAAAGCTTGGCCTTGCGGATGGAGGATTCGCGGCGCAACTCCCCGGTCCGGCCATGGACCAAGGCGCAGCGCAACGTGCCCGCATCGAGCCGGACGGCGAGCCGGTCGGAGAAACCGAGCAACAGGCAACGGCGGACGGCCGCGGGGTCGGCGAGCTGGTCGCTGACGGGAAGTCCCTGCCCTTCGGCGAGACGGAGGAATTGCCGGGCGGCCTGATCGGCCTGGCGCGCAGCTTGTCCATGGACGCCGAAACGGTCGCAGGCATCGGCGTCGAACTTCATCTCGACGGCCCGCTGCAGGAGCGCCAGACGCGGGAAGAAGTCGGAACCATCCTCCTGCTCGACGGAGTCGCGGGCGTTTTCGGTGCGATCATCGACCTTGCGGAATAAGATATCGCGACCTTGGGCGAGGCCCGCGATACGGCAGACCTCGTGGACGCAGTCGAGTTCGCCCGCTGCGAGCAGCATGCGCGCATAACGGGGATGGGCGGGGAAGACCGACATCCGGCGGCCGATGGACGTCAGCTTGCCCTGCGCATCGACGGCACCGAGATCCGCAAGGACGGCCAGCGCCCGTTGCAACGCCTTTTCGTCCGGCTGTTCATACCAAGGGAAGGTGGCGGCCTCACCCCAGCCTGAAGCCAGCAGGAGGAGGATTGTCTCGGAAAGATCGACCCGCCTGATCTCAGGGACTTCGCGGAGGGGGCGGGCCTCATGGTCGGTCTGGGACCACAGGCGAATGCAGCGGCCCGGACCAGTTCGTCCAGCGCGCCCGGCGCGCTGCTCGGCGGAGGCCTGCGAGACGGGTTCGATGAGTAAGGTGTCGATGCCGCGGTGCGGGTCGAAGCGGGCGATACGGGCGAGGCCGGCATCGACCACGGCGCGGACGCCGGGGATCGTCAGGGAAGTCTCGGCCACGTTGGTCGCAACGATCACCTTGCGGCCGGGGCTGGGCTTGACCGCGCGGTCCTGCTCTTCGGGCGGGAGCTCGCCGTAGAGCGGCAGGACATCGATGCCGCCAGACTCGGGTAGATTCCGAACCGCGCCGATGGTCCGCATGATCTCATACGAACCCGGCATGAAGACCAGAATGTCGCCTTCATTCTCCTCCCGGAGGACGCGCCGCACCTGTTCCGCCGCGGCGTCCCAGACGGGCCGGGTCGAATTACGCGGCAGGTGCGTATACTCGATCTGGACGGGATAAGCGCGCCCATCGGCGGCCAAGGTCTCGGCCGAGCCGAGCCATTTCGCCACGCCTTCGGTGTCGAGCGTCGCCGACATCGCTATGATGAGCAGATCGGGCCGGTGCGTCTCCTGCAGCCGTCGAGCGAGCGCCAGGGCGACATCGGAGTGGAGATTGCGCTCGTGGAATTCGTCGAACACCACCGCGCCGATACCCTTAAGTCCAGGGTCGGAAGCCATCTGCCGAAGCAGCAACGCCTCGGTCACGAACTTGATCCGCGTCTGGGCGGACTCCACCCTTTCGAAACGGATCTGGTAGCCCACCTCGCCACCGAGCCGCACCCCACGCTCCTGGGCGATGCGCGCGGCGAGTAGGCGGGCCGCGATGCGGCGAGGCTGCAACACGATGATCTGCCCTTGGACGAGGTTCAGATCCAGGAGCATCTGCGGGATGCGCGTCGACTTGCCCGAACCCGTAGGCGCACGGAGCACCAGCCTTCGCACGCGCCCGCAGGCGGCGATGAGCCCGTCTTGCAGCGTATCGATGGGCAGGGGTTGCTTCATGGCACGTCCAGGGGGATGAGGCGAGCGGTCGCCCGACCCTGCCGCACCGTGATCCGCGCGACCGTCACGGGAAGGTTGAAGCGCCGCGGCCCGGCGCTGCCGGGATTGAGACGCAACACGCCCCCCTCCTGCACGACCTTGGGAACGTGCGTATGCCCGGTGATCACGATGTCGGGACGAAAGCCCACTTCGTCGACCGGCAGGTGTCCGTGATGGACCAGAATCCGCAAGCCCGCGACGACGTGCAGGCAGGTCAGCGGGAGCGTCTCATCGTCATCGCAATTGCCGGCGACCGCATGGCACGGGGCCAGCTCGGCGAGCTGCGGGACGATCGACGCGCCGCAGATATCGCCGCAATGGAAGATTAGGTCGCAGCCCTCCAGGGCGATGATGGCCTCGGCGCGCAACCGGCCGTGCGTGTCGGAGATGACGCCGATTTCGGTCGACGGCTCCACGTTCAGAGCGGGCGACGCAGCTTGCCGACCGGGACCGGGCGCAGTGCCGTAAATTCCGCACCGATGGTGGACTTCAATTTATCCTGGAGGCCCGCAGGCAGCCCCTTGACCGCATCCGTGAAGTCGGCGTCGCCCGGGAAGGCGGTCTTGCCGACTTCGGCCACGGACAGGCCGACCGTCGAGGATTCCGGGAAGACGATATCGGGGCGGAGGCCGGCGCGGTCCGCCGCGACCTCGGCGGCCTCGATGTCCAGGGGGGGCAGGGATTCCTCGAAGAGTCCCGAGTCTTCGATCGGGACGTCCACGACGCGCGCCGGCGCGACGGCGGCGGGCGCGGGTACAGGCGGTTCAGGCGGCGCCAATGCGACCTCCGAAATCCTTATTTTTTTTTGGCCGGGCTCCCGAGGGAGACCAGCTGCAGCAGCGGCGATATCTTTGATGAGGAGGTCTATCGATCGTGACCTGCTTTGCTCGATGGCCTTGAGCAGCGTCACCTCGAAGTTGGCCCGCGGAGACAACCCTTGGCGGATGCCGTGCTCGCCTTCCTGCAGGCACTCGAGTAGGCGGACGAGCTGTTCGGTGGCGAGCGGGGCGCCGAGTTGGGCGGAGGAGCCGCCGGTGCGGACCGAATCAAGGGTGGCGGCGCGGACGCGAATCTGGAGATCGGCGAGCACGCGGAGAAGGTCGCGGCCTTCGGCGTGGAAGGAATCGCAGAGCGCGAGGACCTTCTTGCCGTCGCCGGTAGCGATTCCCTGGCAGAGATCGGTGACCTGTTGGACGGAAGCCAGGCCGTAGATCGAGAGCACGTCGGCCTCGGTGATCTTCTTGCCCGAAAAGGAAATGACCTGGTCGAGGATGGATTGTGAATCGCGCATACCCCCGGAGGCTAGGCGGGCGATGGCCGTGAGGGCAAACTGGTCGGCCGTCACGCCGTCGGCCTTGACGATGCGGGCGAGCTGGGCGGCGATGACCTCCTCGGAGATTGGGTGGAACTCCAGGCGCTGGCAGCGGGAGGTGATGGTCGGCAAGATCTTCTCCGCCTCGGTCGTCGCCAGGATGAACTTCACCCAGGGCGGCGGCTCCTCGAGCGTCTTGAGCAGCGCGTTAAAGGCGTCCTTCGAGAGCTGGTGCACTTCGTCGATGATGAAGACCTTGAACGGACAATTGCTCGGGGCATACTGGCATTCGTCGCGGATGCGCTTGGCGTCATCGATGCCGCGGTTAGAGGCGGCGTCGATCTCGACGACGTCGAGGCAGTTGCCCTGCTCAATCGCCAGGCAGACCGGGTCATCGAGGGAGAAGTCGGCTTTCGGCCCGCCGGCGCAGTTCAGGGCCTTGGCCAGGATGCGGGCGGTGGTCGTCTTGCCGGTGCCACGTGGGCCGATCAAGAGGTAGGCGTGGGCGACGCGTTGGGTCGTGAGCGCGTTGCGGAGGGTCCGGACGATGTGTTCCTGGCCGACGAGCTCATCGAAACAACGGGGACGCCAGCGGCGCGCGATGACCTGGAAGCCGGGATCAGACACGAATAATTAAGTAAAGTCGGGCCAGCGGGGTGTCAACGGGGCAAAGCCCGGTTTATTCCCATTCGATGGTCGCCGGCGGCTTGGACGAGATGTCGTAGACCACGCGGTTGATACCCTTCACCTCGTTGATAATGCGGGTCGAGGCGCGCTGCAGCACGTCATACGGCAGGCGAGCCCAGTCAGCCGTCATCGCGTCGGAAGATGTCACCGCGCGCAGGGCGCAGACGTTATCGTAGGTCCGGCCGTCGCCCATCACGCCGACGCTGCGCACCGGAAGGAAGACTGCGAACGCTTGCCAGACCTTGGCATACTGGCCGGAGGTGCGGAGTTCATTGATGAAGATATCGTCGGCCTTGCGGAGTACCTCGAGACGCTCGCGGGTGATATCGCCGCAGATGCGGACGGCGAGGCCGGGGCCCGGGAACGGGTGGCGCCAGACCATCTCGTGCGGGAGACCGAGGGCGGCGCCGAGGGCGCGGACCTCGTCCTTGAACAGTTCGCGCAGGGGCTCGAGCAGCTTTAGCTTCATGTGCTTCGGCAGACCGCCCACGTTGTGGTGGCTCTTGATCGTGGCGGCCGGGCCGCCGTTGGGCGAAAGGGATTCGATGACGTCTGGGTAGAGCGTGCCCTGGGCGAGGAAGTCGACCTTGCCCCGTTTCTTGCGCTGGACCTCGGCGATGGAGCGCTCGAAGACCTTGATGAATTCATGGCCGATGATCTTGCGCTTGCGCTCAGGATCGGTGACGCCCTTGAGTTCGCGGAGGAAGACCGCGGACGCGTCGACCACCCGGAGGTCGACCTTGAACTTGCCGCGGAACATCTTCTCGACCTGGGCGCGCTCATTGAGACGCAGGAGGCCGTTATCGACGAACACGCAGGTTAGCTGCTTGCCGATGGCGCGCTGGATGAGGGCAGCCGCGACGGACGAATCGACCCCGCCGGAAAGGCCGAGGATGACCTGGGACTTGCCGACCTTTTCGCGGATTTCGCGGACAGCCGTTTCGACGTAGTCGTCCATCTTCCAGGTCGGCTTACAACGGCAGATGCGGAAGAGAAAATTGCGGAGGATATCGATGCCGCGCTCGGAATGGGCGACCTCGGGGTGGAACTGGATGCCGTAGAAGCGCCGTTTGGAATCCTCGACGACCGCGCATTCCGAATTCTCGGTGGAAGCGACGGCCTTGAAGCCGCGGGGGAGGCGCGTGATCTTGTCGCCGTGGGAGTTCCAGACGCGCAGCGGGGACTTCAGGCCTTGGAGGAGCTGCGAGCCCCGGCGGAAGGAGAGGATGCCGTGGCCATACTCGCGGTGGGCGCTGCTGGCGACGTTGCCGCCGAGCATCTGGCCCATGAGTTGCACGCCGTAGCAGATGCCGAGGACCGGGAGACCCAGCTCGAAGACGCCCGCATGTGGATGCGGCGAGCCCTTGGCCTTCACGCTGTCGGGGCCGCCGGAGAGGATGACGCCCACGACGCCGTCGGCGCGCAGCGTCTCCGGTGTGACGCCGAACGGGTAGATGCGGGAGTGGACGTTGCATTCGCGGACGCGGCGCGCGATGACCTTGGTCAGCTGCGAGCCGAAATCGAGAATGGCGATGGACTGGGTGGCCATAGGAAGAGCGTGGGGGATTTCAGAACTTGAGGCGAACATTGTTCCAGCCGCAGTGGGGGCAGACGGCCTCCTCGCGACGGCGAGGGCGGACGTAGGTCACGTTGCAACGGATGCAGGAGAAGGCCGAATTGAGGCGACGGTGATCCGAAAGCAGCACGTCGCGCCGGTCATACCAAGCCTGCAGGCCAAAGAGGACGACGATGGCCAGACCGGCCAGGAAAGCCAGGAAGGCGGCGAGGTCGACGGGCTGCATTATGAGGCGAGGGGTTTAAAAGGCGAGACGCGCCAGCCGGGGGGCGGACGCGTCTCGGGTTCGGGCCTGGGCGTTTAGCTTAGGCCTGAGCAGGAGCGGCGGCCGCTTCCTTCTTGGCCTTGGGCTTGCGCTCCGTCTTGGCCTTCGGGCTCATCGCCGGGGACTTGTCGTCCTTGGCCACAAGCTCGATGAGGGCGGTCTCGGCCGCGTCGCCCTTACGGGCGCCGAGCTTATAGATACGAGTGTAACCGCCGGTGCGGGCGAGAAACTGCTGCACGCGCTCCTTGAACAGGAGCTGGGCGGCGTCCTCATTGCGCAGCTTGGCAAGCGCGAGGCGGTAGTAGTGGAGCTTCACCGACTTATCGGCGGACTGTTCGGCCTTCTTGGCGTAGGTGATCAGCTGTTCGGCGAAAGGACGCAGGGCCTTGGCGCGGGAAAGCGTCGTGGTGATGCGGGCGTAAGTGAACAGGGCGGACGCGAGGTTGGCGACGAGGGAGCGGCGGTGGGCCGTCTTGACGCCGAGGACGTGATTGTGGGTGCGGTGACGCATGGGCTTCGGTTCCGGTCCGGGTTAGGCGTTAACGCCCTTGTCGAGGAGACCCTCGTTGATTTTCTGCCCGAGGGACAGGCCCAGCTGTTCGAGCCTGGCCTTGATCTCGTTGAGGGACTTCTTGCCGAAGTTACGATACTTGAGCATCTCCTGCTCGCTCTTCATCGCCAGCTCGCCGACGGTGTTGATGTTGGCGTTGTTGAGGCAGTTGGCGGCGCGAACGGAGAGTTCGATTTCGTTCACGGACATATTGAGCAGCTTGCGGAGACGGTTGGTCTCTTCGCTGATCTCCTTGTGACCCGTCTCGAACTCGA
This sequence comes from Opitutus sp. GAS368, assembly GCA_945866215.1. Taxonomy (GTDB): domain Bacteria; phylum Verrucomicrobiota; class Verrucomicrobiia; order Opitutales; family UBA953; genus UBA953. Next base: position 23,736 of record CAMBGQ010000006.1, read on the forward strand.
CGGAGTCGTTGGAGACGGTGTCGAACACTTCGAGGTGGTGGCGCAGGATGGCGGAAGACTCCTTGAGGGCTTCGTCCGGGGTGATGCGACCATCGGTCGAGATTTCGAGGACGAGCTTGTCGTAGTCGGTCTTGTCGCCGGAGCGGGTCGACTCTACGGAATACTTCACCAGGGTGACGGGGGAGAAGAGCGAGTCGACGGGGATGGAACCGATGGCTTGGTCGACCTTCTTGTTCTCCTCGGCGGATGCCCAGCTGCGGCCTACGGTGACCTCGAGCTCGGCGAAGAAACGACGCTTGCGGTCAAGGGTGCAGATGACCTGGTCGGGGTTGACGAGGGTGACGGTGGCGCCCTTGGTCTCAAACTTGATGTCCGAGGCCTTCACGGGACCGGTCTTGTTGACCTCGATGGAGCCCTTGAAGGATTCGCGTTTGTTGGCCTCGGTGCGGATGCGCACCTTCTTGAGGTTGAGCACGATTTCGGTGACGTCTTCGACGACGCCCTCGATCGGCTGGAATTCATGCTGCACGCCCTCGATCGTCACGGCGGAGATCGCGGCGCCTTCGATGGAGCTGAGCAGGATGCGGCGGAGGGAGTTGCCGACGGTATGGCCGAAGCCAGTCTCGAAGGGCTCGGCGAAATACTTCGCGTAGGTGGGGGTGGCCGAGGACTCCTCCTTCTTGAGGGTCTTGGGGCGCTGGAATTGTCCGAGTCGTTTGGTCATGTCAGTAGGTCCTTGGGGGTTGGGTCTGGTCCGGATTAGCGGCTGTAGAATTCGACGATGAGCTGGATGTTCACGTCGGAAGGAAGTTCTTCCTTGGCGGGTTCACGGACGATCTGTCCGTTGAGCTGCTCGGGAAGGACGACCAGCCAGGCGGGAGCGGAACGGCCTTGGCCCTCTTCGACGGCGCGCGTGGCGAGCTGCTTGGAGGAGGTGCGGTCGCGGACTTCGATTTTTTCGCCGGGCGTGGTGGCGTAGCTGGCGACGTCGACCTTGCGGCCGTTGATGCGGATATGGCCGTGACCGACGAGCTGGCGGGCGGCGGAGCGGGAATTGGCGAAGCCGAGGCGATACACCACGTTGTCGAGGCGGGTCTCCAGGATGCGCAGGAAATTGTCGCCGGCGACGCCGCCCATGCGCTTGGCGCGTTCGAAGGAAAGGCGGAACTGCTTCTCGGTGAGACCGTACATCATGCGGAGCTTCTGCTTCTCGTTGAGGCCGACACCGTATTCGGAAACCTTGCGGCGGGTCGTCTTGCCATGGATGCCCGGAGGATACGGACGACGCTCCTCACCCTTGGAGGTGGGGAAGATGTTCTGGCCGAAGCGACGGTTAAGCTTCGTGGTAGGACCGGTGTAACGAGACATGGTGTGTTAGGATTTATTAGAGGTGGCGGAGGGAAGGACCCGCCCGGTTTGCCATAGCCGGACGGTGATGCGGAAAGCGGGGACGATCAGACGCGACGGCGCTTCGGGGGGCGGCAGCCGTTGTGCGGGATCGGGGTGGTGTCGAGAATTGAGGTGACGTTCAGTCCGAGCGCCTGGAGCGCCTTGATGGCGTTGTCGCGGCCCATGCCAGGTCCTTTGACGCGGACGGAAACATCCTTGAGGCCGTGGGCCATGGCGAGCTTGGCGGCCTCGGAACAGACGACCTGCGCGGCGTACGCGGTGGATTTACGGGAACCGCGGAATTGGTGGCGACCGGCGCTGCCCCAGGAGATCACATTGCCGTTGGGATCGGTGATCGTGACCTTGGTGTTGTTGAAAGTGGCAAGGATGTGGCAGATGCCGGTGATGACATTCTTCGAACCCTTGGCGCGACGAACCTTCACTTCGCCAAGTTCTTCGCCGAGGAGTTCCTTGGCGGTGATTTCCTTGCGTTCGGTCGGGGCAGCGGCCGTGGCTTCCGGCGCGGCGGTGGCGGCGGCGACTTCCGGCGCGGCAGCGGCGGCTTCGGCAGCAGGGGCCTTCGGCTTCTTGGCCTTGGGGGTCTTGGGGGCTTCTTCGCTCATCGTAAGTTGGTGTTAGGGGAAAGGTCGACTTACTTAGCCGGAGCCGCGGCGACGCCGACGGTCTTACGCTTGCCCTTACGGGTACGGGCGTTGGTGCGCGTGCGCTGGCCGCGGACCGGGAGGCCGCGGAAGTGGCGGAGGCCGCGGTAGCACTTGATTGCCTGGAGGCGCTTGAGATTCTGCGCGATGTCGCGACGCAGGTCGCCCTCGCACTTGTAGCCCATGCGGACGATGTACTCGACGATCTTGTTCAGCTGCTCTTCGGAAAGATTCTGGGCGCGCATGGCGGGGTCGAAGCCCAGCGCATCGCAGATCTCCGTCGCCCGGCGCGGCCCAATGCCGTAGATATAGCGGAGAGAGATCTCTACTTTCTTATTATTGGGAATGTCTACGCCGAGGATTCGAGGCATGGTGTCCGTGCTGTTTGGAAGGTGGGAAAGAGGTCGGAACTTGGAGGTTCTGGTGGGATTTGAAAGCAAAAAATGCGGTTTAAACCAGGGTCAGGATTTCGGCCCCGTTTTCGGTCACCAAAACGGTGTGTTCGAAGTGCGCGGAGACCTTGCCGTCGGCCGTCCGGGCGGTCCAACCGTCCGAAGCCATGACGATCTTGTGGGAGCCGAGATTCACCATGGGCTCAATGGCTAAAGCCATGCCAGGCAATAGTTTAGGTCCAGTTCCCGCCTTACCATAGTTAGGGATTTGGGGCTCTTCGTGCATCTTTCGCCCAACGCCATGGCCGACGAAGTCCCGCACGATACCATACCCCCCGGGGGCAAGCGCCTCCTGGATGGCCGCAGAGATGTCCCCTACCCTGTTGCCTGGCTTCACGGCAGCGATGCCGGCCAGAAGGGACTTTTCCGTATCCAGGCAGAGCTGGCGAGCCCTCGGCTCGACCGCCCCGACCAAGACAGTCCGGGCGTTATCCCCGATGAAGCCATCGCGGCGGACGACGACATCTAGGGACACCAGGTCACCGTCGCGGATGACGCGGTCGGCCGCGCCGATACCGTGGACGATCTCGTCGTTGAGGGAGATGCAGACGTAGCCGGGATAACTGAGGCGCCCAACCACGTACCCGTGGCAGGCGCTCTCGCAGCCGTGCCGAACCATCAGCCCGCGGGCGGCCGCGTCCAGGCCGGCGGTCGAGATGCCCGGGACGACGAGGCTCGCCAAATCGTGCAGGACCCGCGCGGCGGCGGCGCAGGCGGCGCGCATGCGACTGACGTCCTCGGCCGACTTCAAATCAATCATCCCGGAAAGGCTTAGCTGACGAACGGACCCCAGTGATTCAACGCCCAGGCGATCACGCCGAAGAGGAACAGCGTCAGGCAGGTCTTCTCGAGGGAACCGAGGGCCGAAGCTTCGGCGTCGGTGCGGAGACCGGCGGCAGGCACCGCGATGCCCCCGATGCGGCCCTTCTTCAGGAAGCCTTCGTAATTACGCTGGAGCAGGTAGGTCTCCACCTGGCGCATCGTGTCGAGCATCACGCCGACGGTGATCAATCCACCCGTACCGCCAAGGAACGAGGCGAGACGCATCGGGAAGTTGAACTGGATGATGAAGAGGTCGGGCATCAGCGCGATAATCAGCAGGAAGATCGAACCCGCCAACGTGAGGCGCGTCATCACAAAGTCCAAAAACTGGGCGGTGTGTTCGCCGGGGCGGACGCCGAGAATGTAACCGTTATTCTTCTTCAGGTCGTCGGCGATCTGGACTGGCCGGAACATAATCGAGATCCAGAAATAGCTGAAGCCAAAGATTAGGATCGCGTAGACCGTGTAATAGAAGCCGTTGTTGCGGGAGAAGAAGTCGGCCAGATCGCGGAGGAAGGACAACGTCGGGAAGTAGGTGCTCAGCGGATTGAGCAGCATGGGCGGGAAGCTCATGATAGCCCCGGCGAAGATCACCGGCATCACGCCCGCATAGTTCACCTTGAGCGGCAGGTAGTTCGTCTGCGCGCCGTACATCTTGCGACCGACCATGCGCTGCGCGTATTGGATCGGGATCTTGCGGACGGCCTGGTTGATGGCGACCATCCCTGCGGTGACGATGACGAAGAGTAGGACCATGCCGGCCGCCTTCTCCCAGCCATTGGAATTGGCGGCGGCGGCGCCGATCTTCCCGCCGAAGGTCATGTCGACGAAGGAAGTGAGCGCGCCGGGCAGGTCGGAAAGGATACCGATGGTGATGAGTACGGAGGTACCGTTGCCGATGCCGCGCTGGGTGATCTGTTCGCCAAGCCAGAGCATGACGATCGCACCCGAAGTGAGCAGCCCGACCCCGAGGCAGACGAAGAGCGTCTTGCTTTCCATGACCACGATTGTGCCTTCGAAGTTGCCGAGGCCGAGGGCTTGGCCGACCTGCTGCGGGTTGCAGAACGCACCGAGGAGCAACGCGGACTGGACGACGGCGATGAGAATGGTGAGGTAGCGCGAATACTGGGCGACCTTCTGGCGGCCGACTTCGCCTTCTTGCTGCAGGCGCGCAATCGTCGGAACGACCGCCGACATCAGCTGCATAATAATCGAGGCGCTGATGTACGGCATGATGCCCAGCGAGAAGATGGCTCCCTTGAGCAGCGCACCGCCCGTGAACATGTTATACATCGCGACCACCCCGCCGGCCGACTGGTCGGCCATAGAGGTGTAATAATCCATGATGTCCTTCGGGTCGATGCCCGGCAGGGGGATATTCGCGCCGATGCGGGCGACGAAGATCAAGGCCACCGTGGCGATTAGCCGCGCCCTGAGTTCAGGGATTCTCCAACTGTTGGCGAAGGCCGAGAACATCGGGGACAGGGGCGAGCCTAGGCTCACTCCGCGGCGACGGCCGCCTTCTTGGCTTCAATCAGAATCGCCTTGCCGCCGGCCTTCTCAATCTTCGCTTTCGCGTCCTTGGAGAAACGGTGGGCCTTGACGGTGACGGCGCGCGTGAGCTCACCGGTGCCGAGAATCTTGAGGAGAGGGGCGGATTTACGCAGGAGGCCGGCGGCGACGAGTTCCTCGAGGCCGAAGGTCTTGCCTTCGAGCTCCTGGAAGTCGCGCACGTTCAGCACGGCGTAGTCGATGCGGTTCACGTTTTTAAAGCCGCGGTGAGGCAGGCGACGATAAAGGGGCATCTGGCCGCCTTCGAAGCCGGGGCGGTGGCCGCCACCGGAGCGAGCCTTCATGCCCTTATGACCACGGCCGGAAGTCTTGCCGTGTCCGGAGCCGCGGCCGCGACCGAGGACCTTGTGGCGATGAGTGGAGCCCTTGATTTTGGGCAGTGCGTCGAGTTTCATGTCTGTGTGTTCCGCTTAGGCGCGGAGGGCCTTGATTTGTTCGAGGGTGCGGAGCCGGGAGAGCCCATCCAGGGTGGCCTTCACGACCGCCTGAGGATTGTTGGATCCCATGGACTTCGAGAGGACGTCCTTGTAACCGGCGACCTCCAGCACGGCGCGGACGCCGCCGCCAGCGATGAGGCCGGTACCGGGTGCGGCCGGACGAAGCATCACGACGCCGCCGTCGGCATGTCCGATGACTTCGTGCGGGATGGTGTTACCGCGGAGATTGACGCGGACGAGGGCGCGGTGGGCGCGGTCGGTACCCTTGCGAATCGCATCGGGGACTTCCTTGGCCTTGCCGTAACCAACGCCGACGCGGCCCTTGCCATCCCCCGCCACGACGAGCGCGGCGAAGTTGAAGCGGCGGCCGCCTTTGACGACCTTGGAGCAGCGGTTGATGTGGACGACCTTGTCGTTGAATTCGGAAGCCGGGGCGTCGTTGCGATTGTCGCGACGAGGACCACGGCCAGGGCCACCAGGACCATTGCGGCGGCCGCCGGGACCACCAGGGCCTCCGGGACCACGACGATCGCCGCCAGGGCCAGAACGTCCGGGGCCACCGGGGGCAGCGGGGGCGGAGGCGGCGGGGGTGTTTTCTGCGCTCATGAAATTAGAAGGTCAGGCCGGCCTGGCGGGCGGCTTCGGCGAAGGACTTGACGGTACCGTGGTAACGGCGACCGGCGCGGTCGAAGACGACGGTCGTAAGACCGGCGGCCTTGGCCTTGGCCCCGAAGACAGCACCAAAGGCGGTCGCACCGGCGACGTTGGCCTTCAGCTTCTGGCCGCGGAGATCCTTGGAGGTGGTGGCGAGCGACACGAGGGTCACACCCTTGTCGTCGTCGATGGCTTGGGCATACAGATGCACATGGGTCATCTTGAGAGCCAGACGGGGACGGACGGCGGTGCCGCGCACCGTCTTGCGGATACGCCAGCGGCGCTTTTGCGTCAGGAGATTCTTCTTCTGCAGTTTCATGGAGAGTGGGCGGGACGGGCGGGTTAGGCCGTCTTCTTGCCTTCCTTGCGGCGGACGTATTCGCCTTCAACGCGGACGCCCTTGCCCTTGTAAGGCTCGACCGGCTTGTAGAGCTTAATCGAGGAGGCGACTTGGCCGACCATGTGGCGGTCGGCGCCGGTGATCACCAGCTTGGTGCCATCGGTCACGACGACGTTGACGCCGGTCGGGATGGTATAGCGGATGGGATGGGAGTAGCCGAGGGCGAGGTCGAGGACGTTGCCCTTGAGGGCCGCCTTGAAACCGACGCCTTCGATTAGGAGAGTCTTCGAGTAACCAGTGGCCACGCCTTCGCACATGTTGCGGATGATGGCGCGGATGGTGCCATGCAGGGCGCCGGCGGAACCGGGCTTCTGCAACTTGCCGGCGGCGTCCTTGACCTCGGTGAGGTCGGTGACGTTAACGACCTTGGCGTCGGCGACGACGCCGATTTCCTTCGGGAAGGGTTGCGAGAGTTCGCCCTTGGGTCCCTTGACGACGACGACGTTGCCCTTCACGGACACGGTCACCTTATCAGGGATGTTGACGGGCTGTTTGCCGATGCGGCTCATGGTGTTGCGAGTTTAAGGGGTGGGCAGGATTACCAGACCTTCGCGAGGAGCTCGCCGCCGACCTTCTGGCGACGGGCCTCGGCGTCGGTCATGACGCCACGGGAAGTGGTGAGGATGGAGACGCCCATGCCCCCGATGACTTTCGGGACGGAGCTGTATCCGGCGTAGACGCGACGACCAGGCGTCGAGATGCGCTCGATGCTGGTGATGGCGGGAACGCCCGCGACGTATTTGAGGGAGATCTCGAGGACGGGCAGGCCTTCGCGCTCGGACTTACGGACGGCGGCGATGTAGCCAGCGTCAACGAGGATCGCGGCGACGCCTTCGCGGAGGCGAGACCATTGGACGGTAATCGCCGCCTTGTTGGCCTGCGAAGCGTTGCGGATGGAGGTCAGGAAATCCCCGACGGTATCAGTGGAAGCGGACATGATGGTTGGTTAGCGGGGATTACCAGGAGGCCTTGGTGACGCCGGGAATCTGGCCGTGGAGCGCAAGTTCGCGGAAGGTGATACGGGAAAGACCGAATTTGCGGATGAACGCCCGCGGACGGCCAGAGATGGAACAGCGGTTCTTCTGGCGGACCTTGGAAGAGCTGCGGGGGAGCTTCGCCAGCGCGCGTTGCGCGGCATAGAAGGCCTCCTCGGTGACCTTGGGGTCGGCGAGGGTCTTCTTGAGTTCGGCACGCTTGACGGCGTGCTTCTTGACGAGGCGGTCGCGCTTGAGGGCGCGCTGGATGACGGACTTCTTGGCCATGCGGGTAAGGAGTGGAAGGGTTAGGCCTTGGCGGCGGTGGTGGCGGTGGCGGCGGCCGCATCGGCGGCGCTGGAGCGGCGGAACGGCATGCCGAGGAGGCGGAGCAGTTCGCGGCCTTCGTCATCAGTGTCGGCGGTGGTCACGATAATCACGTCCATGCCAATGTTGGCACGCTGGGAGCCATCGGCTTGGGTCTCCGGGAAGATGGTGTGGTCGCTGATACCGAGGGAGTAGTTACCACGGCCGTCGAGACGGTTCGAGGTGCCGCGGAAGTCGCGAATCATCGGGAGGGCGACCGCGGTGAGACGCAGGTAGAATTCCCACATGCGGGCGCCCCGGAGGGTGACCACGCAACCGAGGGACATGCCTTCGCGCACCTTGAAGGCGGCGACGGACTTGGAGGCCTTGGTGATGATAGGCTTCTGGCCGGACAGCTTGGTCATCTCCTTGACGACTTCGGCGATGTGCCCCTTGTCGGCTTCGGCTTTGAAGGCGGAGTTGAGGACGATCTTCTCCAGGTTCGGGACCTGGTGGATGTTGGTGTAGCCGCGGCTCTTGCGGAGCTCGGGGACGACCTTCTCGAGGTAATACTTCTTCAGGTAAGGAACAGTGGCCATTTGCGTGTTAAGTCTCGGGGGGTTTCGTCAGGTTTACTTCTTGGCAGCCTTGGCTGGCTGCTTGGCGCGACGGGCATCCCAGAGGGTGCCGAGCATCACGTTGGAGCGATGGATGGGGGCTTCGCGCTCGGTGATGCCACCCTGGCCGTCTTGGGTGCGCTTCAGGTGGCGCTTGACGAGGTTCAGGCCTTCGATGGTGAGGCGTTCGTCGGCACGGTTGTAGCTGACGACCTTACCGCGCTTGCCTTTTTCGGCGCCGGCGATGACGACGACTTCGTCGCCTTTCTTGATATCGGTCTTGGACATGGCGTTCAGAGTACCTCGGGGGCGAGGGAGATGATCTTCATGAAGTTCTTGCTGCGGAGTTCGCGCGCAACGGGCCCGAAGATGCGGGTGCCCTTGGGGTTACCGTTCTCGTCGAGGATGACGACGGCGTTCGTGTCGAACCGCAGGTAACTGCCATCCGCGCGGCGGATGGGGGCGACGGTGCGGACGATCACAGCGCGGCAGACAGAGCCCTTCTTCACCTGGGCGTCAGGGGTGGAATCCTTGACGGAGCAAATGATGATGTCGCCCACGCCGGCGGTGTCGGTGAGCTGGCCGAGGCGGCGGATCATGCGGACCCTGCGGGCCCCGGTGTTGTCGGCTACTTCGAGCCGTGAAAGCATCTGAATCATTGTAAGAAAGGTCTGGAGTGGGAGGAGGGACGCTTAGTCTTCGATGGACTCGGCAGCGATCTTGGCGGCTTCGACGACGCGGATGACGCGCCAGCGCTTGAGCTTCGACAGGGGGCGGGTCTCCATGATCTCGACCTTGTCGCCGGGCTTGCACTCGTTCTTTTCGTCGTGGGCGTGCAAGACGGTGCGGCGCTTGACTTCCTTGCCGTAGACGGGGTGCGGTACGGTATACTGGAAGTTGACCTTGATGGATTTATCGCCCGTGCGGGAGGCGACGAGACCCAGGAGGGTCTTGCGGTTGGAGCGTTCAGCGGACATCGGGAAAGGGAGTGGGCGGGTGGATTACTTCTTCTTCGCCGGGGTGGACTTGCCGGAAAGGACCGTCAAACAACGGGCGACGTCGCGGCGCAGGGCGCGGAAGCGGGCGGAGTTCTCGACGGCGCCGGTCGCCCTCTTGAGGCGGAGGCTGAGGAGCTCCTCGCGGGCTTCGCGGATGCGCTTATGCAGCTCGACGGGGGCCAATGGGCGCAAGGCCGTGGCGGCGGTGGGCTTATCTTTCCGGTAGGTGGACATCGGTGAAAAGGGTCAGTTATGGGTGGTCGGGGCCAAGTGCATCAATACTTTTCGAGCTCTTCGCGGGCCACGAAGCGGCAACGGAGCTGGAGCTTAGTATCGGCGAGACGCATGGCCTCGCGGGCCACGGTGATCGGCACACCGGCGACCTCGAAGAGCATGGTGCCCGGCTTGACGCAGGCGACGTAGTATTCGACGCTGCCCTTGCCAGAGCCCATGCGGACTTCGGCTGGCTTGCGGGTGACCGGAGTGTGGGGGAAGATACGCATCCACATCTTTCCCTTGCGCTTGAGCGAACGGGAGATGGCGATACGGGCGGCCTCGATTTGGTTGGCCGGGACGCGTCCGCGGGAAAGGGACTGGATGCCGAAGTCGCCGAAGGACAGCGTATTGCAGGCCGTGGCGTTACCGCGAATCTTGCCTTTGCGGTGCTTGCGCCACTTGGTGCGGGCGGGTTGGAGATTGGCCATGTGCGTCTAGGAGGTGAAGGGTGGAAAGGAAGGCTTAGAACTCGGAGTCCTTGGCGCAGATCCAGCACTTGATGCCAACCTTGCCGGCCAGGGTGCGGGCTTCGGTGAAGCCGTAGTCGATGTTCTCGCGCAAGGTGTGCAGAGGGACGCGGCCGACGCGGGCGGATTCGACACGGGCGATTTCCGCGCCGCCGAGACGACCACCGAGGCGGATGCGGATGCCCTCGGCGCCGTTAGTCATGGTGGTCTGCACGGCCTTCTTCATGGCGCGGCGGAAGGAGATGCGGCGTTCGAGCTGCAGGGCGATGTTCTCGGCGACGAGCTGGGCCACGAGGTCGGGGCGCTTTACTTCGTTCACCTCGAGGATGATATCGTCGATGCGAGCCTTGCCCGCGACCTTCTGGATCTCGGTGCGGAGATTCTTGAGCTCATCGCCCTTGCGGCCGATGACGACGCCCGGGCGGGCGGTCCAGATGCGGACGCGGACCTTCTGGCCGGCGCGTTCGATGAAGATGCGGGGCACCGCGGCTTGGCGGAGCTTCTCCTTGAGGAATTCGCGGATGCGATAGTCCTCGAGGATGTTGGCGGGGAAATCGCGCTTGGTGGCATACCAGCGGGATTCCCAGTTGCGGCGGACGGCTAGACGGAAGCCGATCGGATTTACTTTCTGGCCCATGGTTCGGAAATTACTTGGTGGCGGAACCCAGGGACACGCGAATGTGGCTCATGGATTTGTGGATGGGGTGGGCGGAGCCACGGGCGGCTGGCATCGAACGCTTGATGACAGGACCCTGGTTGACCGTGGCGGAGACGATCACGAGATCGCTGCTGGAAAGGTTATGGTTGTTCTCGGCGTTGGCGATCGCACTGGCGAGAGTCTTGCCCAACAGGCGGGCGGATTTGCGCGGGATGAAGCGGAGCAGCTGGACGGCTTCCTCGGCGGGCAGGCCTTGGATCTGGCGCGCGACTTCGCGCACCTTCTGGGGCGACATTCGAGCGAAACGGGTGGTGGCGTGGACTTCCATGGCTTTGGTAAAGGGGGTTAGATGCGGGGATTGGCGCGGGGCGTGACGAGGTCGCCAGCGAGGACGGCGGCGGAATCGTCGAGGGAAAGAATGAGGGCGACCGAGCGGTGCAGACCGGCTTCGGCGATGACGAGGGCGCCGAAGGCGACGCCGTCGCGGCTCACGTTGCAGACCGTGCCGGGGCGGAAGCCGCGGTCGTGTCCGCCATCCAAGACCACCAGATCCGTCGTGCGGGCGGAGACGACCGCGACGACCGGAGCCTTACCATCCGCTTCGGCCGCACCCAACGCACGGGCTTCCGCGCCGACCGCGAAGGCGGTGACGAGAAGGACGGACGGGATGAGGCGGTGGCGCACGGGAGTGGATTACTGGGCTTCCTTACGGGAAGGCTGGGTATGCTGGCGGAAGGTGCGCGTCGGAGCGAACTCGCCGAGCTTATGACCAACCATGTTTTCCGTCACATAGACGGGGACGAAGGCCTTGCCGTTGTGGACTTCGAGGTTGAGGCCGATGAAGTCCGGGGTGACCGTCGAGCGGCGCGACCAGGTCTTGATCGGCTTACGGCTGTTGGCCTTCTGGGCGACGGTGATTTTGTCGACGAGGTGGGCGTCGACATAGAAACCCTTCTTGCGGGAGCGTGCCATGTTAGGAGAGGTTCAGGAGGGGTTAGACCTGCTTCACCTTGCGGCCGTTGCGGCGCAGGATGATCTGGTTGTTGGAGGCCTTCGCCTTGGTGCGGGTCGGGAAGCCCTTCGCGAGCTGGCCCCACGGAGACTTGAGGTGCTGGCGACCGCCGCCGCCCTTTTTCTTGCCGCCGCCACCGCCGTTCGGGTGGTCGACCGGGTTCATCGACATACCGCGCTGGCGAGGACGGATGCCCTTCCAGCGGCTGCGGCCGGCCTTACCGAGGCTGGCGTTGTGGTGGTCGACGTTGCCGACGATGCCCACGGTAGCGCGGCAGTCGGCGTTGAGGTAGCGCTGCTCGCCGGAAGGCATGCGCAGGATGGCGCGGCCGTCTTCGAGGCCCAGGAGTTGGGCAAAGCCACCGGCGGAACGGGCAAGCTGCCCTCCCTTGCCGGGTTCGATCTCGATGCAGTGGATGAAGGTGGCCGGAGGAATCAGGCTCAGCGGGAGGGAAAGGCCCGGGGTAAGCTGCTCCTGGGCGGTGTTGGTGCTGACGACCTTGTCGCCGACCTTGAGGCCATCCGGAGCGAGGATGTAATTAAGGGTCTTGTCGGCGTACTCGATGAGGGCCAGGTGGGAGGTGCGGTTCGGGTCGTACTCGATGCGGAGCACGGTCGCCGGAGCGTCCAGGCGATCGCGGCGGAAATCGATGGCGCGATAGAGCTTCTTATGGCCTCCGCCCCGGCGGCGGGAGGTGATGCGACCGTAACAGTTACGGCCCATCGCGCGATGCTTGAACTCGGTGAGAGAGCGCTCGGGGCGACCGGCGTGCAGCCCCTCGGTCTTCACGCGCACAAGGAAGCGCGTGCCGGGGGTGATGGGACGATGGGTGATGATGGGCATGGCTGGGGGGGCTCCGGAATTAGGCCAGGGAAATGACGTCGCCCTTCTTCAGGGTGACAATGGCGCGGCGGGAATCTGACTCGGTGAAGATCGAACCACCCGAGAGGCGGCTGCGGCGCAGCTTGCCCTTACGGATGAGGATGTTGATCTTCTCGACGGTCACCTTGAAGGAGGCCTCGACGGCCTGCTTGATTTGGGCGCGGTCGGCGCCCGGCAGGACTTCGAAGACATACTTGTTGGCTTCGGCGAGGCCGGAGGCCTTTTCCGTGAGGATGGGGCGGCTGATAATTTCAGAAGCGGGCTTCATGGGAGGACGATCTTAGTTTTTGGCGCGCGCGAGGACCTTGTTGAGGCCGTCTTCCGAGATCAGGATGCGCGGCGTGCGTACGAGATCGAGGGCGTTGAGGTTAGAAGAGTTGGAGAAGATTGCGCGGCTCAGGTTGCGGCTGGCGCGAACGACGTTGTCAGACCAAGTGGTGTCGACGACGAGGAGGCGCTTGCCGGCGGGGCTCACGTTGGTGAGCACCTGGGCGAAGAGCGTGGTCTTGGGCTGGGCGACCTCGAATTTCTCGATGACCGAGATGCCGCCGTCGGCGGCGAGCTCGAAGAGCGCGCGCTGGAGGGCGATCTTCTTGGCCTGAGCGGTGATGGTCTTAGACCAGTCGCGCGGGCGGGGGCCGAAGACGACTCCACCCTTGAACATCTGGGGGGCGCGCTTGTCGCCGTGGCGGGAACCGCCGGAACCCTTCTGCGGCAGGACCTTCTTGCCCGAACCGGCGACTTCGCCGTAGTCCTTGGTCTTGGAGGTTCCCTGACGCTTGTTGGCCTGGTAGGAGACGATGACCTGCTTGAGCAGGGCGACGCCCTTGGAACCTTCGAAGGAAGGAATATCGAATTCCTTTTCGGTGAAGGCGGAGCCGTCGGACTTGTAAACTTTGAGCTTCATGGCGCTGAGATTCGAGGTGGGTTACTTGGCGGCGATGGCCTTCTTGGCCGGACGCACGAGGACGACCTCGCCATTGGCGCCAGGGAAGCTGCCCTTGATGAGGAGGAGGTTCTTCTCGGCGAGGACCTGAACGACGCGGAGATTCTGGACGGTACGCTGTACCTGGCCCATGTGGCCCGGCATGCGCTTGCCCTTAAAGACGTGACCCGGAGTCTGTCGCATGCCGATCGAACCGATACGGCGGTGCATCATGTGACCGTGGGAATCCGGCTGGCCATCCATGTTGTGGCGCTTGACGACGCCCTGGAAGCCGCGGCCCTTGACGGTGCCGATAACGTCGACCATCTCGCCCGCCGTGAACTTCTCGACGGTGATGACGTCTCCAACCTTGGCCTGCGTGGCGCCGGCTTGGCGGATTTCGTGGAGATGGGTATGCGGAGCGACGCCCGCCTTGCGGAGGTGGCCGATCTCGCCAGCCGTCATGCGGCTTTCCTTCTGGGGACCGAAGGCGATCTGGACGGCATCGTAGCCATCCTTGTCGACGGTCTTGACTTGGGTGACCGGGCAAGGACCGGCTTGGACGACCGTGACGGGGACGAGGTTGTTGTCCGCGTCGTAGACTTGGGTCATTCCGATTTTCTTACCGAGTAGCTGGTGTTTCATTTTCTAAGAGGCAGGTGGCGTTTCCGCCGTTTGGTCATTGCTGACCTGCATTAGGCTTGGGATTTCCTTACGGAATCTTGGTCCTGGGTGCGGGGCTTTGACGGCCTGCGTTGGGTTGGAGTTAAGGTGGAGGGTTGAGGAGTTAGACTACGATGTTGATGTCAACCCCAGAAGGCAGGTTGAGCTTTTTCAGCTCATCCACGGTCTGGGCGTTGGGCTCCATGATCTCGATTAGGCGCTTGTGGGTGCGGATCTCGAACTGGTCCATGGACTTCTTGTCCACGTGGGGCGAACGGTTGACGGTCAGGCGGGAGATGTCGGTCGGCAGCGGCACAGGGCCGGTGACGCGGGCGCCGGTGCGCTTGGCGGTGTCGACGATCTCATTGGCGGACTGGTCGACCATGCGGTAGTCGAAGCCTTTGAGCTTGATGCGGATTTTGGTGCGAGCCATCGGGAAGGATTGGGGTAGGGAGATTAGGTGCGGGCCGGGGCGCGGGCCGAGGTCTCGACGACCTGCTTGAGGATCTGGGCGGGGACCTGCTCGTAGTTGGCAGGCTCCATGGAGAAGGAGGCGCGACCCTTGGAGAGGGAGCGGACATCCGTGGCGTAACCAAACATCTCCGCCAGCGGAACGCGGGCATCGATGTTACAAAGGCCCATCTTGGTTTCCATGCCCTGAATCTGACCGCGGCGGCGGTTAAGGTCGCCCATGATGTCGCCCTGGTACTCTTCCGGGGTGACGACTTCGACCTTCATGATGGGCTCGAGGAGGATCGGCTTAGCGTCCTTCATGGCTTCCTTGAAAGCGAAGATGCCGGCCATCTTGAATGCCATTTCGTTCGAGTCCACTTCGTGGAAAGAACCGAAGACGATGCGGGCCTTGAAGTTGATTACGGGGTAGCCTGCGACGGTTCCGTTGTTGGCGGCTTCACGGATGCCTTCGATGGAGGGCTTGATGAATTCCTTGGGGATGACGCCACCGACGATCTCACTGATAACTTCCTCGCTCTTTTCGCCAGGAACGCGCGTGGCAACGGGGTTGGGTTCAAGCTTGATTTCAACGTGACCATACTGACCACGACCACCCGACTGGCGGATGAACTTACCCACGCCTTCCGAGGCCAGGTTGATGGTTTCGCGGTAGGAAATCTGCGGCTTGCCGGACTTAGCCTCGACCTTGAACTCGCGCTTAAGGCGGTCGACGATGATTTCGAGGTGAAGCTCACCCATGCCCGAAATCAGGGTCTGTCCCGTTTCTGGGTTGGAGGTCACCCGGAAAGTAGGATCTTCCTGGGCGAGACGCTGCAGGCCGATGGAGAGGCGCTCTTGGTCACCCTTCGAGTTCGGCTCGATGGACATCGAGATGACGGGCTCGGCGAAGGTGGTCTTCTCCAGAATGAGGTCGTCCTCGGCGGTGAGGGTGTCGCCGGTAGCGATGTCCTTCGGGCCGATGATCGCGCAGATGTCGCCGGAGTAGGCGACGTCGATCTCTTCGCGGTCCATCGCGCGCAAAAGCACGATACGCGAGATGCGCTCGTTCTTGCGGGTGCGGGGATTATAAAGAGCCTCGCCCTTCTTGAGCTGGCCGCGGTACACGCGGTAGAAGACGAGCTGCCCGACGTGGGGGTCGGACCAAAGTTTGAAGCACAGACCGGTGACCTTGGCCTTGTCGTCTGGACCGATGGTGATTTCCGTGTCGCCGTCGTCGGTGAAAGCCTTCTGCCCGCGCATGTCGATCGGGGACGGCAGGAAGTCGACGACGCAGTCGAGGAGCATCTGCACACCCTTGTTCTTGAAGGCGGAACCGGGGATGACGCCGATGAAGTTGAGCGAGAGGGTGGCTTTACGGATACCCGTGCGCATTTCTTCGACGGTCACTTCGTGGCCGTCGAGGTATTTGGAAGCGAGGGTATCATCGAAGTCCGCGAGGCCTTCGATAAGCTTGGTGCGCCAGAGCTTGGCTTCTTCCTTCTGGTTCTCGGGAATTTCGATTACGTCAAACTTCATCCCCTTCGGGTCGGTCTCGTCGTAAAGGTAGGCGGTGTTCTTGATCAGGTCGATCATGCCCTTGAATTCTTCGCCTTGGCCGATCGGAATGAAGAGGGGGTGGGCGTTGCCCTTAAGCTTCTCGCGGATGTCGTCGACGGCCCCGAAGTAATCGGCGCCAGTGCGGTCCATCTTATTGACGAAGGCAACGCGCGGGACGCCGTACTTATTCATCTGGCGCCAGACGGTCTCGGACTGGGGCTGCACGCCGGCGACGGCGCAGAAGACGGCGACGGCGCCATCCAGGACGCGGAGCGAGCGCTCGACCTCGGCCGTGAAGTCCACGTGGCCCGGGGTGTCGATGATGTTGATGCGGTGATCGATGTTCGCGAAATGGCCTTCCTTGGTCTTCCAGCCAGCCGAGATGGCGGCCGCGGTGATCGTGATGCCACGCTCGCGCTCCTGCTCCATCCAGTCGGTGGTGGCGGTGCCGTCATGCACCTCGCCCATCTTGTGCACCACGCCGGTGTAGAAGAGGATACGCTCCGTCGTGGTCGTCTTGCCGGCGTCGATGTGCGCGGCGATCCCGATATTGCGCGTGTGCTCCAGAGGATACGCACGGGCAGCGGAGTTAAATTCGGATAGTTTGGCCATGGACGGAACCGTTGAGTGGGTAGCGAAATTACCGGCGGATTACCACTTGAGGTGGGCGAAGGCCTTGTTGGCCTGGGCCATCTTGTGCGTCTCTTCGCGCTTCTTCACCACGTTGCCGGTGTTGTTGTAAGCGTCGACGATCTCGGCAGCGAGGGCGTCGGACATCGTGGTGCCCTTGCGGCCGGCAGCGGCGGCGGCGACCCAGCGCAGGGCGATGCTGTTCTGACGTTCGGCGGAAACTTCGACCGGGACTTGGTAGGTGGCGCCACCGACGCGACGGCTCTTTACTTCGAGCTTCGGACGGCAGTTTTCGAGCGCGCCGAGCATCAACTCGACGGGATTGCCCTTCATCAACTTTTCGCTGACCTTCTCGATTGCACCGTAGACGATGCCTTGGGCGATGGATTTCTTGCCCGACTTCATCACGACGTTGATGAGCTGGCTGATGAGGACGGAGCCGTAGCGGGCATCCGGAAGATGGGCGCGCTTGGCTGCTTTGCGACGACGAGACATGGGCTGGGTAAGTTGGGTGCGAAAAGATTAGGCCTTCTTTTCCTTCGGACGCTTGACGCCGTACTTGGAACGGGAGCGACGACGCTTCTCGACGCCCGAGCAGTCGAGGGGACCGCGGACGATGTGGTAGCGCACCCCGGGCAAATCCTTCACGCGGCCGCCGCGGACGAGGACGACGGAGTGCTCCTGGAGCTTATGGCCTTCGTCCGGGATGTAGGAAATGACTTCCTGGCCGTTCGTAAGGCGCACCTTGGCGACCTTGCGCTGGGCGGAATTGGGCTTCTTCGGCGTGCGGATCATGACCTGCACGCAGACGCCGCGGCGGAAGGGCGAGTTATTCAAGGCAGGCGACTTCGACTTGGCCTTGGGTTGGACACGCGGTTTACGGACGAGTTGGTTGATGGTAGGCATGGACCTCGGTAAATAGGGAAAAGAGGGTTTGGGCATAGGGGTCGAGCACCCTCATGCAAGCGGAAAGTGCTCGGATTTTAAGGTTTCTTTACTCCCCGCTCGGGTCCGACCCGCCTTCGTCTTTTTTTGCGGGACAAATCTGATGCCCGTGCCATTACTCCAACCCCGCTCATGTCGCCCGCCCGCCTGACTCTCGCCCTCCTTCTTGGGATGGCTTCGCTCACGGGCTTGGCTCAGACCTCCCCGGCCGCCCCACCCGCCCCCCTGCCCGCCAGCAAGGCGTCTGAAGAAGACGCTGAAGTCATCGTTTTAGCAGGCCTTCCCCAGTTGAAGGATAAAGAGGCCATCCTCAGCTACGCCCGCCAGACCTACATCAAAGCCGAACTGATCAAGGACAAGGCGCTGCTTGAAATCATCCGGCTTTCCCTGGCCAAAATTGAAGATCAGCCCGAAAAATCAGCCCAAATCCGTCAAACACACCTAAACCAGCTCGCCGATTATTTCACCAAACAGGCGATGGCCGCCCAAGAGGCCGGCCAAATGGAAGACGCCCTCCACCTCGCCCAAGTCGCGATTCGGTGCAACCCAGGCAATGCTAAGGCTAAGTTGTTCTACGCCAACTTTTTACATAATGTCGCTGGGCGTACCGATGACGGGATCCAGACCCTCAAACATGGCTTGGAATACCTCCCCGTCGACGACCCCCTGACCAAGGACTATCTCGAACGCTATTTTCAGCTGCTCCAAGCCCGGGAACGCGATCAGGAGGTCATCGACGAGAGCCTGAAACTGATGCAGGCCAGCCCCAACATGCCGGCCTACATGCGGGACTCGCTCTCGATGGCGGCGGCGACGTCGATGTATTGGACGGGGCGATACCCCGACGCGGTCAATATGATCAACTCCCGCGTCCTGGATGCGCAGCCCAGTGGCTTGCTCCTCAAGGCCCGCGCGCTTTTCGAAGGCGGCAAGACCCAAGAGTCGCTCCGCCTACTCGAACAAAAGACCTCCAGCTTCAAAGGCGCCAGCCGCGATGCGGTGCTCTCCCAGCTCGCCCGCTTCCACATCCTGCTGGGTCAACACAAGATGGCGCTGGCGGTCACGCAGGAACGCATCGCGGCCGACGAGAAGGCGCCCTTTCCCCAGATCCAGAAACTACAGCTCCAAGACCGTCTCGGCCTGAAAGATGATTTTGATAAGCAGTTGCGGCTGATCTTCGCGAACTACGCCGGCAACTCCGCCCCAATGATCGCGCTCGCCAACTTCGCCGCCGAAAAAGGTTATGCCGAAATCACCGGCGCCCTCGCCAACTCCGCCGTGCAGCAAGGCCTCGAACGCGCGACCTTCGCCGCGCTCCACCTGGAGGCCATCCTCAACGGACCCGACCCCGGCTTGCTCATCGTGCAACACCAGCAGATCCTCGCGGCGGATAGGACCTTTTTCAAATCCAACGAGATCATCGTGCAGGCGCTCGTCGGCATCGCGTACCACGCACGCCCGAAATCCGACGCGGTGATCACCAAGCGGGACCGCGACATCGGGGACCGCTATCTTGCGGAGTTCCTCAAATCCAAGGACCTCGGCCCCGAAGCCTATCGCTCCGTCGGCCGTCATCTTCGCACGGTCCGCGCCGGCGAGGCCGCGGTGCGCGTGCTCGAAACCGGCGTCAACCTCTTCCCGCGCTACGCGCAGCTGCGCTCCGAATATATCTCCGCCCGCATCCTCGCCGGCCAGACCGAAAGCTACGGCACGCGCAAATCCGTCGCCGACGAGCTTGAGCTGCTCCTCACCCTGCGCCGGCCGTCGCCGGCCATCTGGCAGGAGGCGGTCGCGTGGCTGCGTTCCGAAGCGAATTTGCCGCCCGAACGCCGGCGCCGGCTCGAGGCCATGATGTCCCCACTGATCCGCAGCAACCTCGACCCCGACGCGCTCGCCGGACGCTGACCGACCGATGACGCTGACCCGCCGACGCGAAGAACTGATCGCCGAGCTCGAACCTTTTGCGGACCATCACGAGCGCTTTCAGTACGTCATCGATCGCGCCAAGTCCGCCCCCACCCTGCCGGCCGAGCTACGGCTCGACGCCTTCCTTATCGAAGGCTGCACCTCCAACCTCTGGCTGGTGCCCTCCCTCGAAGATGGCATCTGTCGTTTTCGCTGCGACGCCGATTCGCTCATCACGAAAGGCGTCGCGAGCCTGGTCTGCGCCTTCTATGACGGAGCCCCAGCGAAGGAAGTCGCCGCCACGGATGCGGATTTCCTTTCCGCGGTCGGCATCACGCAGCACCTTTCGCCCAACCGCCGCAACGGGCTCGCGAGCCTCGTCGGACGAATCCGCGCCTTCGGCCGGGCCGCCGCCTCTGTCTGATAGGGCCTATCGCCGCGGCTAAAGAACGCCGATATGAGCGCTTGGGATTTGCACCTCGGCCGATGTCGCTTGAAATGAAAGCATGAGTCAGCCGGCCTCCACCCTGCCCGACCGTTATCTTTTCGGCTTGTGCCTGCTGGCGCTCGCCTGGTCCGTGCTGGTCCTCCAAGCCGGCGGTTTCACCACGAGCATCCGCGCCGGTATGGCGTTCCTGGACTGGCCACTCTCCAACGGCTCAATCAACCCGCCGGGCTGGCTGACGGATATCGATAAGTTCGCCGAACATTCCCATCGGCTCGCCGCCACCGGCCTCGGCCTTTTCGCCATCGTGATCGCGGTGGCCCATCGGCTTCGCGAGACCCGTCGCGCCATCCGCCTCGCGGCGTATGCGCTCCTTGGGCTGGTGGTGTTCCAAGGGCTGCTCGGCGGCCTGCGGGTGCTCCTCGACAACCTCAACATCGGCGGCGAAGGGAACTTCAAGGCGACGGCCTTCGGCGTCGGCCACGCGGTCAACGCCCAGCTCACGCTCGCCTTGCTCGCCTTCATCGCCCTCACGCACAGCGCCTCCTGGCATCAGGCCCGCCGGTCGGCTCCGCCGGCGCTCTTCCGGACGGGTGCCTTCGCCGCCGCCGTCACGCTCGCGGTCATCGTGGCCGGAGCCGTGATGCGCCAAGGGCAGTTTACCCTTTGGGTCGCCTCCTCGAGCGAAGCCCTGTTCATTCCCTCGATCGGCACAGGAACCGCTTGGTGGGTCAATCTCTTGCACCGCGGCGGGGCGATTTTGGCCGGTATCTCCGTGTGCTATTTCGCTCTGCAGCTGGCTCGCCACGGCTTTCCCCTCCTCCGCTGGGCCACCTTGGTCGCGCTCGTCTTCCTCCAAGTCCTGCTCGGCATCCTCAGCCTCCAGCTCTACGACAATCCGCACGTCCGGACGGTGCACCTCATCATCGGCGCGGTCCTTTTCTCCTCCCTCTGCGCGGCGGTAATGCTGGCCCGGCGTAGCGCTGAGCCGGCCGTAGCCTGAGTCCCGGCGACTGATTTACCTTTAACCTTCAGCGCAAAACCGCCACGAAAGCCATGATGAGCGAACGTGCCGGATCCGTGCCCGCGGCATACTGGGAGCTGACCAAGCCCCGGCTATCGTTCCTTTCCGTCCTCACGGCGCTGGCCGGCTACTTCTGCAGCGGGCCCGCGCAGGACACGGACTCACGGGTACTCATCTCCTTGGCCCTCGGCACGGCGCTCGCCGCCGGCGGTTGCGGCGCGATCAACATGTGGTGGGAGAGCGACGCCGATGCGAAAATGGAACGCACCCGTCATCGCCCTATTCCCGCCGGTATCATCCGCCCCGGCGCGGCCCTGCTCTTCGGCTTGCTGCTACTCGCGCTCGGGGTCACCACGGTCTGGGTCGGCGCAAATCCACTCGCAGGCGCCCTCACGGCCGCCACCGCCGGCTCCTATCTGCTATTGTATACGCCGCTCAAGACGCTCACGTCCTGGTGCACGCTCGTCGGCTCCCTCCCGGGCGCAATCCCGCCGATCATCGGCACCGCGGCAAAGCTCGGCCAAAGCGGCGTGCCGGAGATCGACCGCATGGGTTGGCTACTCTTCGCACTCCTTTTCTGCTGGCAGATCCCGCACTTCATGGCCTTGGCCTTCCTCTGGCGCGAAGACTACGCCCGCGGCGGCTTCAAGGTCGCCACGGTCGGTGATCCGTCCGGCCGCTCCGCCTCCGTCTGGGCAATGGGGTTCATGCTGCCGATGATCTTCGTGGTTGGCGAGATCGTGCGCACGTTCTTCGATCCCGCCTGCACGGCCTCCCTGAGCGGCTGGGCCAGCCCCTTCCTCTGGATCTCCTTCGGCGCGGGCGCCTGGTTCTTTAAACTGACGCTCGAGTTTGCCCTGCCGCTCCGGCGCGCGGCCGTCGCCAAACCCCTCTTCCTCGCCTCGATCCTGTACCTGCCCGTCGTCCTGTTGACTCTGACGCTGAACCGGATTTTCTAAGGGCGTGGATGTGCGCGCCGACAAGGAACGCCTACGGACGGCACTCAAGGCCCGCCGCCTGGCCCTGACGCCCCGCGAGCTGCAGGTCGCCGGCGACGCCGCCGCCCGCTTCGTCACGCAGCTGCCGGAATGGAAGCAGGCGAAGACGGTCTGCCTCTACGCTTCCTTCGGCGGTGAGCTGCCGACCGACGCCCTGATGATGCTCGCTCTGCTCGAGGGCAAGCGTCTCCTCCTGCCGCGGGTGACGAACAAGACCACGCTGACGCTACACGAGGTCACGGACCTCGCCGCGCTCTGGCCGTCGCGCCTCGGCATCCGCGAGCCGAAGTCCGCCGCCCCGGCCGCCTCGCTGGCCGACGCCGGCTTGGTGCTCGTGCCCGGCCTCGGCTTCGACGGCGCCGGCCGCCGCCTCGGCTTCGGCGGCGGGTTCTATGACCGCCTCCTGGCCAAACCGCCCCGCAAGACTTTCCTGCTCGGCCACGCCCACGCCTTCCAACTCGTCCCGCGCCTGCCGGAGGAACCCCACGACATCAAGGTCAAGGCGGTGGTCTCCCCGCAGGGCGTGATTCGCTGCCGAGTGCGTTAGCAGGTTTGCCAAGCCGGGCGATTCGTGTCCGATGGAGGGTCCGATGTCCGCTCCCCGACCAGACGCCATCCGCCTCCGCGGCGTCCGCCAGAACAACCTGAAGGGCTTCGATGTCGATATCCCCGTAGGGAAGCTGGTCGTGGTGACGGGACTCAGCGGCGCCGGTAAATCCTCACTGGTCTTCGATACCTTACACGCCGAAGGCCAACGCCGCTACGTCGAGACGTTCAGCCCCTACGTCCGCCAGTTCCTCGAGCTGCTGCCCTCGCCAGCCCTCGACTCCGCGGAAAATGTCCGCCCTTCCGTCGCCATTAAGCAAGGCAACGCCGTCCGCACGTCGCGCTCCACAGTCGGCACGATGACCGAACTCTGCGATTGGTTCAAAGTCTGGTTCGCCCATCGAGCAGACCTCATCGACCCAGCCAGCGGCCACATCATCGTCCCCCGAGGCCCCGACGCAGCCTGGCAGGATTCGCTCGCTCGCTTCCCGGGACAGGCGATTTCGCTGGTGTTCGCGGTCGCGAAACCCGCGACGCTCGCCTGGAAAACCATCGCGGAGGAATTTGCGAAGGCGGGCTTCAGCCGCGCTTTCGCCGGCGGTACGCGCCTCCAGCTGACGGAAGACGCGATCCCGGACAGCACGCCCGAACTCCTCATCATCCAGGACCGCGTGACGATTGCCGCCGACCAGGCCTCGCGGTTCCATGAGGCCGCCCTCGCGGCCTTCCGCCTCGGCGGCGCCCGCCTCCGCCTGCTCGACGACCAAGGCCGCGAGCTCTCCCGTTACAGCGAAGCACTCGAATCACCGGTCGACGGACGGAAATTCCGCGCGGCTTCGCCGGCGCTCTTCTCCTTCAACTCGCCCGTCGGCGCCTGCCCGGACTGCCGCGGCTTCGGCCGCGTCATCGGCCTCGACTGGCACAAGATCATCCCGAACCCGGCGCTGACGCTCGCCGAAGGCGCGGTCGCACCCTTCCAGGGGGCGGTCTATGGCGAATCGCAGAAGGACCTCGTGCGCGCCTGCCGCAAGGCGGGCATCCCGCTCGACGTGCCGTGGAAGAAACTCTCGGCGGCGCATCGTAAATTCCTTGAACACGGCGAGCCCGGCTACGTGCCCGGCGAATACGACTCGATGTGGTATGGCATCCGCGGCTTTTTCCGTTGGCTCGAAGGGACGACCTATAAGATGCACGTGCGTGTCTTCCTCTCGCGCTGGCGCGCTTACGAGCCCTGTCCGCAATGCCACGGTCGGCGCTTCCGCGAGGAGTCGCTCTTCTGGCGCTGGCGGGGCAAATCCCTCCCCGAGCTCTACGCCTCGCCGGTCACGGAACTCCGCGCGCTGCTCGCGCCGCTGGCGCCCAAGGACTCGCGCCACCCGGCCGACCACGCGCTTGAAGCCATCCTCGCGCGCCTCGGCTATCTCGAGGCGGTTGGGCTCGGCTACCTCGCCCTCGACCGGCTGTCCCGTACGCTCTCGGGCGGCGAGGTGCAGCGCGTCAACCTGACCTCATGCCTCGGCGCCTGCCTGGCGGACACGGTCTTCGTCCTCGACGAACCGAGCGTGGGTATGCACGCCCGTGATCTTTCGCGCATGGTGGGCATCCTGCGCGGCCTCGTCGACCAAGGTAACACGGTGGTGGTGGTCGAACACGACGAGTCCGTGATGCGTGCCGCCGACTGGCTCATCGAGATTGGCCCGCGCCCCGGCGCCGAGGGCGGACACCTCCTCTACCAAGGCGCCCCGAAGGGCATCCTCAAGATCAAGGATTCTGCGACGGGGAACTGGCTCTCCGGTCGCCGCGTCTCTGAACCCCGCTCCCCGCGGCCGATCGGCGATACGACGCCGCGCCTCCGTGTCAGCGGCGCAACGGTGAACAATCTACGCGATTTCTCCTGCTCGATCCCACTCGGCCGCCTGGTCGGCCTCTGCGGCGTCTCGGGCTCGGGCAAATCAACGCTGCTCCATCAAGTGATCGGCCGCCGCGATCCGGAATCAGGCGATGAAGCCAAGGAGTTGAAATGGGTGAAGTTCGATAAGGAGCCGGCCGAGGTCGCGCTTGTCGACCAGTCGCCCGCCACGCGCACGCCGCGCTCCAACCCCGCCCTCTATGTCGGCGCCTGGGACGCGATTCGCACGTTGCTCGGCAACTAAGCCGAAGCGAAGGCGGCGGGCCTCACGCCCTCGCACTTCTCCTTTAACGCCGGCGAAGGCCGCTGTGAACGCTGCGGCGGCGCCGGCTGGGAGACCGTCGAAATGCAGTTCGTCTCCGACGTCGCCCTTCCCTGCCCGTCCTGTAACGGTAAGCGCTTCCGCGACGAGGTGCTGAGCTTTCACTACGACGGCAAGTCCGTCGGCGATCTGCTGGCAATGTCGGTCACCGAGGCGCGTAAGTTCCTCGGCGAACGCACGCCGGCCTCCGCCCAGCTCGCCTGCCTCGAAGAAGTCGGCCTCGGCTACCTCTCGATGGGTCAGCCGCTCACCACTCTTTCTGGCGGCGAAGCCCAACGCCTCAAGCTGGTCCGCTACCTTTCCAAGATTGATACGCGCAAACCTGGCGCCCTCCTGCTCCTCGACGAACCGACGACCGGCCTGCATCGCGAAGACGTCGCGCGCCTGATCGGATTGCTCCACCGCCTCACGGAAGCCGGCCACTCGCTCATCGTCGTGGAACACCACCTCGACGTGCTGAAGTCCTGCGACTGGATTCTGGAAATGGGCCCCGAAGCCGGCCCCGCTGGCGGCCACCTCGTCGCCGAAGGCACGCCCGCCGAAGTCGCCCAAGCCGGCACGGTCACGGGTCGCTTCCTCGCTCAAGGTGACGATGCCTTCGCCTCTGCGTCGACCACGGCGAGCAAACCACGTCCGACCTCCATCTCACTGCGTGGCGCCCGCGAACACAATCTCAAGGACGTCTCGCTGGAAATTCCACACGGCTCGCTCACGGTGATGACCGGCGTCTCGGGCTCGGGTAAATCTTCCTTGGCGTTCGATATTCTTTTCGCTGAAGGCCAGCGCCGCTTCCTCGAATGCGTCTCGGCCTATGCCCGCCAGTTCGTCGAACAGCTGCCGAAGCCTGACATCGATTCGCTGACAGGCCTCCCGCCCACTGTCGCCATCGAACAACGCGTGACCCGCGGTTCCGCGAAGTCGACCGTCGCGACGGTCACCGAAGTCGCCCAGTACCTCCGCGTGCTCTTCGCCCGGGCCGGCGTGCTCCATAGCCCGACGACTGGCGAACCGCTTGAGGAGATGACCGAAGATGCGGTCGTCCGACTCGTCGCCAAGAAGGCGAAGTCACTGAAGAAGGGCTCGCTCCTCATTGCGGCCCCGCTCGTCCGCTCCCGCAAGGGCCATCATCGCCCGCTGGCCGAATGGGCCGAGACGAAGGGCCTGCGCCTCCTGCGTTGCGACGGCGCGATGCTCAAGGTCGAGGGCTTCGAAGGTCTCGACCGCTACTCCGAACACGACGTCGACGCGGTCTTCGGCGAGATCCGGGCCGACGGCTTGATTAGCCTACCCGATGAGACCGAAGAATCCGGCGAGAAAGCCCTTCGCACCCTCGTCCGCCAAGTGCTAGCAGCGGGCAAGAACGCTTGCGTCCTCCTCGCCCCCGACGGCCATCAGGTCGCCTACCTCTCGACGGCGCGGAGCGATCCCGCCACGGGTGAGTCATTCCCCGAGGTCGATCCGAAGCATCTTTCCTGGAACTCCCCCCGCGGCTGGTGCCCGGACTGCCGCGGCCACGGCCTCGAAGTCACAACCTTCTCCTCCGACGAAGAGGAATCCATCAACGAGAACGCGATTGCAGATCGCGTCGGTGAAGCCGCCTGCCCGACCTGCCACGGCGAACGCCTCGGCCCTATCGGCCGCTCGGTGAAGCTCGCTGGCCCGAAGGGTCGTTCGTTGTCGCTACCCGGATTGCTCCGCCTACAACCCGACGAGTCCCTCGCCTTCCTTTCCGGCCTCAAGCTCGAGGCCCGCGAGAAAGCCATCGTCGGCGCCCTGCTGCCCGAGATTGCCGCCCGCCTCCGCTTCTTAGATTCCGTCGGTCTCGGCTACCTCGCACTCGACCGCGGCGCTGACACGCTCTCGGGCGGCGAAGCGCAGCGCATCCGCCTCGCGGCTCAGCTGGGCTCGACGCTTTCTGGCGCGCTGTACGTACTCGACGAACCGAGCATCGGCCTCCACCCGCGAGACAATGATCGCCTCATCGGCTCGCTCAAAGATCTCCGCAACCGCGGCAACACGGTCTTGGTCGTCGAACACGACGAAGACACCATGCGTGCCGCTGACCTGGTGATTGACATGGGCCCGGGCGCCGGCGTCCATGGCGGCACAATCGTCGCGCAAGGCACGGCGGCCGCACTCGAGAAACGGGCCGACTCCGTCACGGGGCGTTTCCTGAAGGAAGCCATCCCGCATCCGCTCCGCGGTAGCCGCCGGCCCATCGCCGGCAAGGGCGCGCCCGCCGAGTGGATTCGCCTGAAGAACGCTTCGCTCCGCAACCTCAAGGGCTTCGACGTCCAGATTCCCGTCGGTCGCCTCACCCTCGTCTGCGGCGTATCCGGCGCCGGCAAGTCGACGCTCGTCACCGATCTCCTCGCGCCCGCAATCCGCGCGGCCCTCGCGAAAAAGAAGGACGGCCTGACGGGCAAGGAAGCGCTCGCCGCAGTCTCGCACCAAGGCAAGCCAGCCTTCGCCACGCTCTCAGGTCTTAAAGGGTTCCGCCAGCTGGTGGTCGTCGACCAAGAGCCGATCGGCAAGACGCCACGCTCGACGCCGGCGACCTATATTGGCGCCTGGGATCTCATCCGCGAGAGGCTCTCTTCGCTGCCCGAGGCGGCGATCCGCGGCCATGGCACGGGCTTCTTCTCCTTCAATACTTCCGGCGGTCGCTGCGAAGCCTGCTCCGGCGCCGGCCGCATCAAACTCGAAATGAGCTTCCTGCCCGACACCTATGTGCCGTGCGAGGAATGCGCGGGTACCCGTTACGGCGCCGCCGCCAAGGCCATCCGCTGGAACGGTAAGTCCGCCGCCGACTTGCTCGCGATGACGTTCGAGGAAGCCGCGACGTTCCTTTCCTTCGACGCCAAGCTGGGCGACCTCTGCGGGCTGATGGTGAAGACGGGCCTGGGCTACCTCACGCTCGGCCAGAGCAGCCCGACGCTCTCGGGCGGCGAAGCTCAGCGTCTCAAACTCGTCAGCGAGCTCGCCCAAGGGCTGCCGACTTTCCGCGAACGCTCGCGCGGCGAGATCCGCCCCAACCTCTACATCCTCGAAGAGCCGACCATCGGTCTGCACCAGTCAGATTGCCGACGCCTGATCGAACTGCTCCACGCGCTCGTCGACCAAGGCCACACAGTCGTCGTCATCGAACATCACCCTGACGTAATCGCTGAAGCCGACTGGGTCCTCGAAATCGGCCCCGAAGGCGGGAACGCGGGCGGAGAACTCGTCCACGCCGGCGACCCGGAATCCCTCGCCAAGCTCAAGAAATCACCCACCGCTCCCTCACTGCGCATGACGCTCGAGCGGGGACTGGCCAAGAAGGGTCCGGGGGACAAAGACGCACGGCGGTTCCCTTTGACCCCGGCCTGACCGACGTTATGCCATAAGCCCCGCCCGATGTCCCCTCGTCCCATCCTCCTCGGCGTTAACATCGACCACTCCGCGACATTGCGCCAAGCCCGCTACCGCAGCGCGCACTTGTCGCCGCATGCGGAACCCGATGTCGTAGCCTTCACGCGTGAAGCCCTCGCTGGCGGTGCCGATGGCATCACGCTCCACCTGCGCGAAGATCGCCGCCACATCCAGGACGCCGACGTCCATTCCATCGCGGCGATTTCCGGCATTCGCCTCAACCTTGAGATGGCCTGCACCTCCGCGATGACGGCCTTTGCGCTGCAGCTGAAGCCAGCCGCGGTCTGCCTCGTGCCTGAATCCCGCGAAGAGGTCACCACCGAAGGCGGGCTCGACGTCACCGGCCAACTCGCCCGCGTCCGCGAGACCACCCAAGCGCTTAAGGCCGCTGGGATTGAGGTCTCGCTCTTCATCGGACCCGACGTCCCGCAGATCGAAGCTGCGGTCGCCGTCGGCGCTCCCGTCATCGAACTCCACACGGGCGCCTTCGCCAACGCGTGGAAATCGCTGCCTGCCGATTCCGAGTTAGAACGTCTCCGCGTCGCCTGTGAGCAGGCCCACCGTCTCGGGCTCATCGTCAACGCCGGCCACGGTATCAACTACGACAACATCCGCGCGATCCTGACGCTGCCGCACCTTAACGAGCTGAACATCGGCCACTCGATCGTCGCCCGCGCGCTCTTCACGGGAATCCGTAGCGCCGTCGCGGAGATGAAGGCGCACCTGACTAAAAAAGCATGAACCTCGAAGGCGGCAACGTACTCGGCGTCGGCGTGGACCTCACGGAGGTCGATCGCATCCGCTCCGCGCACCTGAAGCATGGCGCCGCTTTCCTCGACAAGGTCTTCACGCCGGCGGAGCAGCGGCTCTGCCTCGCGAAGCCCGACCCGTATCCTTCGCTCGCCGCCCGCTTCGCCGCCAAGGAAGCCGCCAGCAAGGCCTTCGGCACCGGTCTCGGCGCGGAACTCCTGTTGACGAGCGTCGGCGTGCTCAACGGGCCGGAAGGCGAACCTGCCGTCGAACTCGACGATAAGGCCCGCGCACTGCTCGCCGCGCGCGGAGCTTCGCGCCTGCTGATCTCGCTCACGCACACCGACAAGATGGCGCAGGCCTTCGCGGTGCTGGTCCGCTGACCAGCGGCGGAGGCAGGGAGAAACCCCGGGGCGCCCGCTGGGCGTTCCCCGGTGTTGCGGAGTCGAGCCGCCCACGCTGGCTGGCGGGATGCTGCCGATCCCGACCGACCCGCTTGCGCAACGCGTCCTGCTCAACGGCCTCAAAGGCGTCGGCCCGGTCACGGTGCGGCGGCTGCGTGAGGCCTTCGGCGGTGATCTCTCGGTCGCCCTCGGGGCGCCGGCCGACCAACTCGCGCAGGTGCCTGGCATCAGCCGGCCCGTCGCCGCAGCGATTGCCGCCCGCGCATTCGACTGGGCGGCCGAGATGGGGCGCGCCCGCGACCTTGGCTTCCGGCTCCTGAGCGAAACCGATGAGAGCTGGCCGACCGCGCTGACTCGGCTCTGGGATCCGCCCTTGGTCCTCTATGCGGAAGGCGAGAATGTGCCGGCGGAACGCGCGGTCGGCCTCATCGGCTCTCGCCATTGCACGACCTATGGCGCCTCGCTCGCCCGTAGCTTCGCCCGCGACCTGGCACAGGCAGGCTGGTGGATCGTCAGCGGCCTGGCGCGTGGCATTGACACCGCGGCACACGAGGGCGCGCTCGACGCCGCCGGTCGCACTGCCGCAGTCGTCGGTCATGGCCTCGACCTGACCTTCCCGCCGGAAGCCGTCCGCCTCCGCGCACGCATGAAGGCCGACGGCTGCGTGCTCTCCGAATTCCCCCTCGGCCGCCCCGCCGACCGGCAAACCTTCCCGCAACGCAACCGCATCGTAGCCGGCCTGGTCCGCGTGCTGGTAGTCGTCGAGACCGATGTCGATGGCGGGAGCATGATCACCGCGCGCTTCGCGGGCGACCTCGGCAAGACGCTCTGCGCCGTGCCCGGCCGCGCCGACAGTCCCGCGAGCCGCGGGTGCCATGCGCTTATCCGCGACGGCGCGACGCTGGTCGCCAGCGTGGACGACATCCTCACCGAGTTGGGCGAAAGCCGGGGCGCGCCCGCGCTGGCGCTGATCACGGATCCGCCCGAATTCGCGCGCTGGCTGCCGCACTTCGCCGGCGGCGCCGCGCAGGACGCCGAGAGCCTGTCCCTCTTGGCGGATTGCGGTGTGGCCGAAGCAGCGGTCAGCCTGACGATGATGGAAATCCGTGGCGTGCTGACGCGCCGACCCGATGGGCGCCACGAACGCGCGTGACTCAGCGGTGCGGTACGTTGCCTTCGTTCGCCGGCACCGGCGCGGTGAGCGGATTACCCCGGGCGAGATCGAGCACGGCCTTGGGCTTGGCGAAACAATCCCGGACCGAGCCCATGAAGGGTCGCCAGCCGTCGCCGAACGCCGCCGGGTAGGCCGAGGCGCGCAGGGACGCATGGTCGGCCAACCAAAGTGCACGCACGCAGTGCCAGCCTTGCGAGACGAAGACGACGTGGTCGTCCGGATAATAGGCCTTCGCGCGCCACACGGAATCGAGCGTCCGCCAGCCGTAAGGGTCCTCGACGATTGGGCAGGTCACGCCGGCCGCGCGGAGCTGCGCGGCCATCACGCGCGCATGGTCGGCGGTGCCGGAGGTCACGACGAGCTTTACCCGCCCCGAGCGCGCCAGCTCCGCGGCGGCGATGATCCGCGGAAGGTATGTGCCAGTGGGCTCCGTGGTGCCGGTGAAAAACTCATCTGTCCCCAAGACGACCATCACCGAGCCAGCGGGGATATCCGCCGGCAACTTAGCCAGACGACCCAAGCCCGCCGTCCAGACCCAGGCGTTGGAGCCGAGAAAGAAGAACGCCAGTAGGGCGAAAAACGCCCCCACCCCGCGCTTGAGCCATCGAGACATGAAAATGACAATCACACCCAAAATCGTCATGGCAAGGGGCTCCGTGGGGCTTATTTGCTTAAAATTAGACACTCTTTAATTGCCTAAAGCTTCTATTGAGGCATTTTAAGGGGGAGGCCACGGCTGGCACGGATTCTGCCTACTTTTACACATTATGAGCGTAGCGAATCCTGCCCTATCCGCAAAAATCTTGGTCATCGATGATGACAAAGACCTTCGCTACTCGCTGCGCCGAGCGCTGGCCGGTCTCGGGCATAACGTCCTCGAGGCGGACAGTGGCGAAACCGGCGTCGTCGCGGCGAAACGGGACCAGCCCGACGTCATCCTGCTCGATAACCGCATGGGCGGCATGACCGGCATCGAGACCTTGCAGATGCTGCGCGGCGCACAACCGCAGGCGATGGTGATCCTGATGACCGCCTTCGGCACCACGCAGACCGCTATCGAGGCGATGAAGTTCGGCGCTTACGATTATGTCATGAAGCCTTTCGACCAGGCGAAACTCATCGCGCTCGTCGACAAGGCCCTCTCCGCGCGCCGCGACCTCGCCGCCGCCACCAAGTCGACCCGCACGCTCGTCAACCCCGCAGACTACAAGGAAGGCATCGTCGGCAACTCGGAGCCGATGCAGGAAGTACTGAAGTCGATCGGCCAGGTCGCCGCGAGTGACGCCACCGTCCTCATCACCGGCGAAAGCGGCACAGGCAAGGAACTCGTCGCCCGTTGCATCCATCAGCATTCGCTCCGCGCCAAGGGCACGTTCCTTGCGGTCAACTGCGCGGCCATCCCCGAGAACCTCATCGAGTCCGAGCTCTTCGGCCACGAAAAGGGCGCCTTCACCGGCGCGGCTAACCAGAAGCTCGGGAAGTTCGAGCTCTGCGACGGCGGCACAATCTTCCTCGACGAGATCGGCGATATGTCCCTGCCGACGCAAACCAAGGTCCTCCGCGCCATCCAGGAAGGCGAAGTCCAGCGCGTCGGCGGGACGACCACTATCAAGGTCAGCGTGCGTCTCGTCGCCGCGACCAACAAGGACCTCGAAAACATGGTCGCCACGCGTCAGTTCCGCGAAGACCTCTACTATCGCCTCAACGTCTTCCGCATCCGCCTGCCCGCCCTCCGCTATCGCAAGGGCGACGTGCCGCTGCTCGTGGACTACATGCTGCAGCGCCAGGCGGCCGCGAAAAAGCTCAAGCCGAAGCGCCTCTCGAACGAGGCCCTTGACGCGCTGCTCGCCTACGACTGGCCGGGCAACGTGCGCGAGCTCGAGAACGTCGTGCAGCGCGCCAACGTGCTCGCCAAGGGCGAGACCATCCTGCCGAAGGACCTCCCGCCGGACGTCCTCAATCCCCGCAAAATCGCCGTGGCTCCCATAGCCGCGATAGCCGCCCTTGTCGCTTCCCCCGATATCGCTACGCCCGTGACCGGCCTCATCCCGGCCTATGATACAATCTACAAGCAGTGCCGCCTGAACGATGGCCAGGCCATCCTGAACGTCGTCGAGATGGAAATGATCAAGCGCGCAATGGAAGAGACCCGCGGCAACCAGCTCCGCTCGGCGATGATCCTGGGCATCAACCGCTCGACGCTGAAGAAGCGCCTGCTCGAGATGCGCGAGGCCGGCATCAAGGTCTTCACTTAACCTTTGCCTCGGGCTGGGAATGGGTTTGGTTAGGGGCTTCCCCATGAGCACCCCCTCACCCCTCCGCACCACCCTGCTGGCCACGGCTGCGCTCTTCCTGAGCCCGTTCGCCGCGTTCGCTGGCGAAAAGATCCAAATGTTTGACGGTAAGTCCCTCGCCGGCTGGAAGGCTTCCCAGAACTCTCCTGAGGGCACGTACAAGGTTGAGGATGGCGTCCTCCAAATCCGCGGCGGCCAAGGCCACCTCTTCTACGTCGGCGCCGACGGTAAAGCCACCTTCACGAACTTCGACCTCAAGGCGAAGGTGAAGACCTACGCGACCGCTAACTCGGGCCTCTACTTCCACACGGCCTACGAGGACAAGGGCTGGCCCTCCCAAGGCTACGAGTGCCAGGTCAACGCGAGCCACAAGGACAACAAGCGCACGGGGGGTCTCTACGCCATTCGCGACGTCCTGAACACGCCGGCCGCACCCGACGACGTGTGGTACGATTACCACATCCGCGTCGAGGGAAAGCGCATCCAGATCTGGATCAACGGCAAGCAGACCGTCGACTTCACCGAGCCAGAAGGTTGGATCCCGCCCAAGAACATGCCCGGCCGCAAGCTCGGCTCCGGCACCTTCGCCATCCAGGCCCATGACCCAGGCTGCAAGGTCGACTATAAGGACCTCGTCGTCGAGCGCCTGCCCTGAGCGGCCAGACGAAGGCAAAAAGGGCGGACCCACTGGTCCGCCTTTTTTGTGCCTTCGCCTCAGGCGAGCGCGCGCTCGAGCTCGGCAATCAGCCGCGCGCGGAGGGGCTCGGCCAACGCCGACAGGCGCCGCTGCTCCGCCTCGTATTCTCCGCGGCCTTCCGCGGTCTCGATTGCGATGGGCTTCAGGCCGATCGCCGAGAAATCATAGGGGCTCGCCCGCATGTCCACCGTCCGCGCGATGTGCGCGAGCTCGAAGGCGTCCGCCGCCAGCTCGGCCGAGACCCACGGCTGCGCCTTCATCGCCCATTTAAAGAGGTCCATCGTCACGTGCACGCAGCCGGGCTGTTCGTTCTCGACGCGCGTTTCGAGCGTAGGCGCCAGCTTATTGAGCGGCCGGGCGCCCGGCGTGAAGAAGCGGAAGGCGTCGTGGTGCGTGCACCGCACGGGCATCGAACGCACGACGGCGTCGGTGCCCTCCGCGCCAAGCCGCAGCGGCCACGCGCCATGGCGCCGCTGTTCCGCCTGGCCGTAGACCATCGCCCATTCGTGCAGCCCAAAGCAGCCATGGAACGCCGCGCGCGTCGCGACCGCCCGGCAGAGCTTCAGGCTGAAGGCGAGCCGACCAGCCTGGGCCGCGTCCGGCAACGCCACCCGCACGAGACCATCCGCGCCCCGGCGGAAGCGCCGATCATCGACAAGCTCCTCGGCTTCCGCCAAGGCCACCCCGGCGCCTGGCGTCCAGCGTCGGACGGCCGCGAAACGGAAGGGATAATAGGTGAAGAGGAAATCTTCGACGGGATCGCGCTCGCCCCTCTGCGCCCGCGCCCGGCGAGCCTCGACGAGCCGATCCGCCCGGGCCTCATGCGCCGCGCGGCGAACCCGCCAGACCGCGGAGCCGAGCACGTCCTGAATGGCAGGCGCGACGCTCAATCGAAACGACGGTGGTGGGCGGCGACCTGAATATACTTTTCGGCCCAGCCCGGCAGGGTCGCCAGTTCGGCGTCCGTCAACGGGCGAATGACCTTGGCGGGCGAGCCCATGACGAGCGAGCCAGGCGGCACGTGCGTGTCTTTGGTGACGAGCGCATTGGCGCCGACAATGGAACGCGCGCCAATCACGGAGCCGTCAAGCACGGTGGCGTGCATGCCGATGAGGCATTCGTCGCCAATCACGCACGCGTGCAGGATCGCCAGATGACCGACGGTGACCCGGGCACCGATCTTGGCCGGCAGTCCGTCGGCGACATGCACCACGGCGCCATCCTGGATGTTGCTACCCTCGCCGACCTCGATGATGGCGATGTCGCCCCGCAGCACAGCGCACGGCCAGACACTGGCCTTGGGCCCGATGGTCACATTGCCCACGACGACGGCTTTGGAGTGCACAAAGGCCGTGGCGTGGATTCTCGGTCCTTTAGAAAGGTTCCGCGTTAGTTCCTTGGACAGCAGCTCGTCGGCATCCAGCGGATCCTCGGCCTGGCCGCTTTGGTAGAAAGGATTCATAGGGGGAGAAATAAGCACTCGCCCCCGGCAGGGAAGGCCGAATCAGCCAGAGTGCCGATATTGAACAGCTTTCTGACCCAAAATCCTTCTTCTATCCCCCT
This sequence comes from Opitutus sp. GAS368, assembly GCA_945866215.1. GTDB lineage: Bacteria > Verrucomicrobiota > Verrucomicrobiia > Opitutales > UBA953 > UBA953. Next base: position 58,929 of record CAMBGQ010000006.1, read on the forward strand.
CCTGCCCCCGCCCCC
>CAMBGQ010000007.1 GCA_945866215.1 Opitutus sp. GAS368
TAACAACTAGAGGAGGGGATCGCCCACGTTAACCGAGCTGATCCAGGACTGCAGGCGCGCCCTGGGGCTCGTCGCTGTACTTAGGCAGCGAGCGCGAGAACGTTGTCGTTCTCGAACGTGATGGTGTTTTTAGCAGTTATAGTGCTGCCGATAGGATTTAAGAGGTTACCGACTACCCTCTGCATGCCGTCGCGATATCTTGGCGGGAATCGAATCCGGAACACCCCCGAAATGAGACGTCGGTCATTTGCGGGATCCGACTGAGAAGGAACGGTATACATTATCCTCATTCGGCCGGGAATGTCAAGGTAGGCGGCCTCATGGGTGGAAGCGGTTGGCGGTTAGAGGTTGGCGGTTAGATGAGATGACAGCGGGGAGAGTTGGATGGAGGATGGGGGATAAACGATAGGGATAGGTCAAAGGTGGGGAGAGGTTGGGGATGGTGAGGCTATGGGATTGTTCAGGATTTGGGTTTTGGGGTGTGTGGTCTGTTCCTATCCGCTAACCGCCAACCGCTAGCCGCTTTGGTGCAAAATTCCCTTTCCTCGTGAGGTGGTCGTGGGATAGTCGGCTTTGTCCATGAATCTCTTCTCCGCCGACGTCGCGCTGGCCATCACTCGTCTCGGACTGCTGATTCTGCTTGGCTGGTTCTTAGCCCGCCAAGGTTGGGTAGGGCCTCATGCCCGGCAGCCGCTGATGCGGATGATTATCTGGGTCTTCTTCCCGGCGATGATCTTCTCGCGGGTGAGCGGCAATCCCTTGCTCGCCGTAGGCTCGCAGGCGCTGCTCTACCTCGGCGCCGGCTTCCTGATGATCGTCACGGGCTACGCCGTTGCGACTTTGATCGGCGCGCTCTGCAAGGTTCCCGCCGGCACGACCCGCCGGACCTTCGCCTTCTCGGCGGGGGTCAATAATTTCGGCTATCTCGGCATTCCGGTCACGGCGGCGCTGTTCGATCGGGACGTCATCGGCGTGCTGCTGGTGCATAACGTCGGTGTCGAGGCGGCGGTGTGGACGGTCGGGGTGGCGATGCTTTCCGGCGAATCCCTGCGCCGCGGGCTCAAGAATCTCCTGCAGCCCATGACGATTGCGTTGTTCGTGGCGCTGGCGATCAACCTCGCAGGTTACGGCCAAAGCGTCCCGATCGTCTTCGCGAGCGACCTCTGTCATACCATCGGCGAATGTGCCATCCCGATTGGCACGCTGCTCACCGGCCTCTACTTGCATGAGGTCATCAAGGACTTCCGGCTGGCGGCGGACGCCCCAGTCTCCTTCGGGGTGATGGCGGTCCGTTGGCTGGTCATGCCGGCCGTGGTGCTCGCCGCCACGGGCTTCCTCGTCACCGACGATTCCTTACGCAAGGTCATGTTCGTGCAGGCCGCGATGCCTTGCGGAATCTTCACCTTCCTGATCGTCGAGATGTTCAAGGGAGAAGTCATGGTGTCCCTGCGCTGCTCCGTCATCACGATGCTATGTTGCCCCTTGGTCACCCCGGTGTGGCTTTACCTGGGCGCCCGGTGGTTAGGGCTGTCCTGAGCATCCTTTACTTGTGGGCGGGGTGGGTTAGTCTCGAAGGGTCACTTCGTGCGGCCGTCCCTCCTCATCCTGATGCTCTGCCTGAGCGGCTGCGCGACGTATGTCGATCGCGGTCCTCGCGTGCGCGTGGCGGTGGAGGAAGGGGACTACGCCACCGCGGCGACCGTTGCGCAGGCCTTCGCGGTTGCCACGCCGAAGGATGCCTTGGTCTGGAATCTCGATGCGGCCACCGCTTTGCGTGCCCAAGGGAAACTCCAGGAAAGCAGCCGGCTGTTGGAACAGGTCGAGGCGGCTTTTCGCGTGGAGGAGGAACGGCCTGGCTTCTCGGTCTCCGAAGCAACCCTCGCGGCCTTCACCAATGGCTATGCGGAGGCCTATCGTCCCAAACCCGCCGATCGAATCTACGCCTCGACTTACCAAGCCTTGAATCGGATGGAGTTAGGCGATGTCAGCGGGGCCCGCGTCGCGATGGCTCGGCTCCGCTTCGTCCAGCAAGCCTTTGGTGCTGGCCAGCTTTACGTTAAACCGAAGGGGGATGGACAGTATGACCTCGCGCAGGCCGCTCAAGATCAGCGGACCCAGGACGGCCTTGGGATGGTCGCGGAGAATTTCATGAGCCTGGCGGCCGAGGGTTCCTACGACGATGCCTTCAGCCACTGGCTCCAAGGAATGTTCTTTTTGCGACTTGGTCAGGATCCGTCCGATCGCGAGAAGGCCCGCAAGGAGTTGCTGGCTGCGACGCAGCTTAACGGAGTCAACGAGGCCTTCCGCCGCGACCTGAAGGAAGCAGAAGCCCCGGCGATCGAAGGGCAGGGGATGATGGTCTACGTCGTCGCCGAGACGGGCATGTGTCCGGAGTGGTATCAGCAACGTATCGACATTCCGCTTTTCATCGTCTCCGCACGTGTACCCTACGTCAGTGTCGCGCTCCCGGCGATCCGGCCCTCCGGCCTGAATTATAATCTGAAGCTCAAATTGGACGCTCAGGACATCGCGCTGCCTTTGGCGAGCCGCCCGGACGCCCTCATCGCTAAGCACTACGAAGCGGCCCTTCCGGGCATCCAAGCCAAGGCCTTCACGTCCGCCGCCGTCAAAGCCACGGCCAGCTACCTGATCAACAAATCGTCTGAAGAAGCCGCCCAGCGCCAAGATGCCGGCTCCGGGGCGGCGCTCTGGTCCATCGCCACCAGGGTCGGTACGGGCCTTTACATGGCTGGGACCACCGAGGCCGACCTCCGCCATTGGTCGGGGCTACCCGCCCGTTTCTCCGTGGCAAGATTCGAGGCCAAGCCTGGGCAGAAACTGACCGTCGTCGGTCACCCGGAGGCCACATTGACGCTGCCGGCAGGTAAGGTTCTGCTTGTAAGCCTCAAGTCCACGCAGGAAAATCACTCTATCGTCCTGCGCTGCACCCCTCTCGTCCCATGAACAAGTTATTGCCTCTCCTTGCGCTCGGTCTGCTGGCCGGTTGCACCACCGTCCTCGAAACTGGCGACCGTATCGAGCGCGGTCTGAATCCGCCCTCCGCCGTCAACTACGCTACCACGAAGCCCGAAGGGGGTTTTTCGACGCAGCTGAACGACAATCGTGTCGGCAACAAGGTGGAGCTGCTCGCCGCCCGTAAGTCGAAGACCGAGGGCGGTTACACGCGCGTCCAGTTCGACCTCCGCAACGGATCTCACCTGCGCCAAAACCTTAACGTCAGCTTCGAATGGCTCGCCGCCGACGGCACCGTGACCGAAAGCCAGCCTAACTGGATTGCGACCCCGCTTGAGCCGGGCGCCCTCACCACCATCACCGCCACCGCGCTCAAGTCGCAATCGGCCGAGTGCCGCCTTCGCCTTATCTCTCGCTAATTCCCCCCATGAACAAGCTCTCCCTCCTGGCCTGCGCCGTCCTCATCGTCGGTTGCGGCACGCCCGCCACCTACAAAGACCCGAGCGGACGTGAACTCGTGGTCAGCCTCGACAAGGTGAACATCCAGGACTTCGCCACCGCGGGCTCGCAGATGCTCCAGTCGATGATCTCATCCCCGTCCTTCGCCAAGGGCGCGCCGGTGCTGCAGCTCGGCTCGATCACCAACGACACCGCTGACAACTTCGACACCGCCTTGCTGCTGTCGAAGCTCACCGTGCCCCTGGTCAACGCCGGACGCGTCACGTTGCTCGACAACGACGCCACCGCCAACGCCGCCCGCGCCGCGGCCGGCTCCAGCGCCAACGTCCCTCGCGCCGAATATGTGCTCAAGGGTAAGATTCTGGAAGACCGCGCCAATGCCGGCAGCACTCGGCAGGGCTCGTTCATTTTCCAGCTGACCCTCGTCGAGGTGAAGCGGGGCGTCGCCGTCTGGACCGAGGAGAAGATTGTCACCAAGCAGGGCACCAAGAACGCCGTCGGTTTCTGACAAAACGTCGTCGTCATTTGACCTTCTTTCGACCTGCGTCTCCCTCCGGTGATGCAGGTTGATTTTTTGATTGTTGGCCAAGGCTTAGCGGGCTCGTTGCTCGCGAAGGAACTGCTGCGTCGCGGCCGCACGGTCCATATTGTCGATGATGGATGGAAGTCCGCCGCCTCGCAGGTCGCGGCCGGATTGATGACGCCGCTGACCGGTCGCCGTTTCACGCTGACCAAGGATTACCCCGAACTCTATGCGGCGGCGAAGCGTCGCCTGACGGTGCTCGGCGTGTTCCGTCTGACCGAAGTCTACCGGATGTTCGTGGACGAGGAGCAGCGCGCTCGGGGGCTCAAGCGCACCGAATGTACGAGTTGCCGGCCGTTTATCACCCGGCTCACGGCGCGGCGCGGGGAAGTGGACGGCGATCTGAACGATGAGTTCGGCGGCGCCTTGATGGAAGGTGCGTGGGTCGATCTGCCCCGGATGCTCACTGATATCCGGCAAGAACTGCAGGCCGCCGCTTGCCTGACCGAAGCGGCCTTTGACCCCGCCGACGCCGTGGTCGATGCCGAAGGCGTCACCTGGCGCCAGGTCCACGCCGGCGCCATCATCTATTGCGACGGCTACAAGTCCGCCCTCCGCGGTCCGTTCAAGTATCTGCCTTGGCAGCCGGCGAAGGGTGAGGCGGTCACCTTGCGTGCCTCCGTCGCCGACAAGCCCTTCATCCTGAATCGTGAAGGTTGGGCCTTACCTCTCGGTCAGGGCGTCTGGCGCACTGGGACTAATTGGCAGTGGGATCAGCTCAATGAGACCCCGACCGAGCCCCAGAAGGATAAACTGGTCCGCCGTTTCCAGAGCTATTTCGGCCAGGAGGTCCAGGTCGACGTCACCGCACACGTTGCCGGCGTCCGGCCCTGCACGGCGGATAACCACCCGTTCATGGGCACGCATCCGCGGCAGGGGCGGACGCATTTATTCAACGGACTTGGTCCGCGTGGCACCGTCTGGGCGCCGCTCATGGCCGATGAGATGGCCGCCTACCTTTGCGAGGGCACGGCGTTGCGGAAAGAATGTAACCTTGCGCGGTTCCCCGCGGCGTAGGCTTATTTCTTCTTCGCCTTGGCGGCCCGGGTGGGTTTCGCCTTGGCCTTGGCGACCAGGAAGTCGACCGCGAGCAGGTAACCTTCGAAGCCCAGGCCAGTGATCACGCCTTCGCAGGCGGAGGCCGTGACGGACTTATGGCGGAATTCTTCACGCTTATAGATATTCGAGATGTGTACCTCGACGGCGCGCAGGCCGCTGCCGGCGATGGAGTCGCGGAGGGCGACCGAGACGTGGGTGTGGCCTCCCGGATTTATGACCAAGAACTTCACGCCCTTATCGGCCCACTTCGCGATCGTGTCGATGATCTCGCCTTCGTGATTGGATTGGAAGAAGCGGGTCTTCGCGCCGGCGGCCTTGGCATGCTTCTCGATGAGCTTCTCGAGGTCGCCGAGCGTCTGGGTGCCGTAGACCTCCGGCTCACGCTTGCCGAGTCGGTCGAGGTTGGGGCCATTGATGACGCCGATTTCCATGTATTAGGACTAGGGATTCGGATGGCTGGAGCAAGATGGAATCCCGCCCCCGTCCCTTGCCTCTAGCACTTTGACAGGCCTCAGGGATATGGCTTAATGAGCTGATGCTGTATTTAGCGTCTCTCTGTTGCATCCTTTGCGCCGCCGCAGACCCACGGCCTTTGCACGTGGTCGTGCCCTCCGAGCAGGTGACAAAGGTTACCGTAGGTGAGATTTTTGAAGTCTCCTTAATTGGCAACCCTAGCACCGGACGATCTTGGCAAGCCGTTGGGATTCCTGCCAGTTTAGAACAAGTGGGCCAGCCCAGGTACGAGGCGATACCCTACGTCGATTCGCTGAAGGTGAGGCCGAGCGGCCCGCGGCCCGGCGCGCCGATGTTGTGTGTTTTTACTTTCCGGGCAAAGTCCGCCTCCAAAGGCGCTATTGCTTTTAGGATGGCTAGCGCGTCGGGATTTGAGACCGCCGAAATCAAGTTCGTCGTCCAAGGGAAATAGAAAGCCCTCGGATAATCCCGAGGGCTTTGCTTGGTCTTTATCCGTGAACCTTACTTCAGGATCTGGCGGAGGACGTAGGGCAGGATACCGCCGTGGCGGTAGTACTCGCCTTCGATGGCGGTATCGATGCGGGCGACGAGCGCGGCCTTGTCGATCGTGCCATTGACGCGGTGGATGACGAGCGTCACCGGAGTCTTCGGTTTGATCGGGCTCGAGAGGCCTTCGAGGTCGAAGGTCTCGGTGCCGTCGAGGTGATACGAAGCGGCGTTCTTGCCGTCGGCAAACTCGAGGGGCAGCACGCCCATGCCGAGGAGGTTGGAGCGGTGGATGCGCTCGAAGGACTGCGCGACCACGGCGCGGATGCCGAGGAGGGCGGTGCCCTTGGCGGCCCAGTCACGGGACGAACCCATGCCGTAGTCGACGCCGCCGAAGACGATCATCCCTTCGCCGCGCTGGGCGTAGGTCTGGCAGGCATCGTAGATCGCCTCGATCTTGCCCTCGGGCTGGACCTTCGTGAAGCCGCCTTCCTTGCCGTCGGCCATCGCGTTCTTCACCTGGGTGTTGGCGAAGGTGCCGCGGGTCATGATGCGGTCATTGCCGCGACGTGAACCGTAGGAGTTGAAGTCCTTCTTCGACACGCCCGCCGCGAGGAGGAACTTGCCGGCCGGGGTCTCTTCCTTGAAGGCGCCGGCAGGCGAGATGTGGTCGGTCGTGACGGAGTCGCCCAGGAGGGCCAGCGGGCGGAGCTTCGCGAGCGTCGGCACCGGCGGAGGCGTCATGGAGAAGCCCTTGAAGAACGGTGGCTCCTGGATGTACGTGGAGGATTCCTTCCAGCTGAAGCGCGCGCCCGTGCCGCCCTGGACGCCCTTCCACTCCGCAGTGGCGTTGGCGAGGGAGTCGGCGGCGTACTTCGATTTGAACATCGCGGGCTTGAGGCCGCGGGCGACGTGGTCGGCGACTTCGGCCTGGGTGGGCCAGAGGTCTTTCAGGAAGACCGGCTGGCCGTCCTTACCCGTGCCGAGCGGTTCATTGTCGAGATCGATATCGACGCGGCCGGCGAGGGCGAAGGCGACGACGAGGGGCGGGGACATCAGGAAGTTCGCGCGGACCGCTCCGTGGACGCGAGCTTCGAAGTTACGGTTACCCGAGAGGACGGAGGCCGTGACGAGGTCGCCGTTCTTGATGGCGCCTTCGATATCGGCGTCGAGGGGGCCAGAATTACCGATGCAGGTCGTGCAGCCGTAGCCGACGAGGTTGAAGCCGAGTTGGTCGAGGTAGCCCGAGAGCTGAATCTCGTTGAGGTAGTCGGTGACGACGCGGGAACCAGGGGCCAGCGAGCACTTCACGTTCGGGTTCACCGTCAGGCCTTTCTCGACAGCCTTCTTGGCGACGAGGCCGGCGGCCACCATCACGGAAGGATTCGAGGTGTTGGTGCAGGAGGTGATCGCGGCGATCACGACCGAGGCGTGCTTGAGCGAGCGGCCCGTGGCGCCTACGGCGGCGGCGGCGTCGCGGGCGGTCGCGGCCATACCGAAGCCGTTCTTGTCCTTCGGTGCGGTGAAGAGCGTGTTGAAGGACTCCTTGATCTTCGGGAGATCGATGCGGTCCTGCGGGCGCTTCGGGCCGGAGACGCAGGGGACGACTGTGCTGATGTCGAGGTCGATGGTCTGCGTGTAATCTATGCTGCCGGCCTTCGGGATACCGTAGAGGCCCTGAGCTTTGTAATATTCCTTCACCAGCTCGATGTGGGACTCTTCGCGACCCGTCTGGCGGAGGTAGTCGAGGGACTTATCGTCGACCGGGAAGAAGCCCATCGTGGCGCCGTATTCCGGAGCCATGTTGGCGATCGTGGCGCGGTCGGCGAGCGAGAGGGCCTCGGTGCCTTCGCCGTAGAACTCGACGAACTTACCGACGACCTTGGCTTTGCGGAGGATTTCCGTGAGGCGGAGGGTGAGGTCGGTCGCCGTGACGCCTTCGCGGAGACGACCGGTGAGGTTAACGCCGATGACTTCGGGCGTCTGGAAGTAGACCGGCTGGCCGAGCATGCCCGCTTCGGCTTCGATGCCGCCCACGCCCCAACCCACGACGCCGATGCCGTTGATCATCGTGGTGTGGGAGTCGGTACCGACGAGGGTGTCTGGATAGAACACGCCGTCTTTCTGGAAGACCAGCTTGGCTAGGAACTCCAGATTGACTTGGTGGACGATGCCGATGGCCGGCGGGACGACGCCGAAGGTCTTGAAGGCCTGCATGCCCCACTTGAGAAATTCGTAGCGCTCGGTGTTGCGGCCGAATTCCTGGCGCAGATTCTCAAGGAATGAAGAAGCGGTGCCGGCGCGATCGACCTGCACCGAGTGGTCGACGACGAGATCGACGGGCACGAGTGGTTCGATGACGGCGGAATCCTTGCCGAGCTTGGCGACGGCTTCGCGCATGGCGGCGAGGTCGACGAGGAGCGGCACGCCGGTGAAATCCTGGAGAACGATGCGCGCAACGACGAAAGGGATCTCCGTGTCGACGGGCTTGGCGGCATTCCATGCAGCGAGCGTCTTCACGTCATTCTCCGTGACCGCGACGCCGTCGCAGTTACGCAGCACGGATTCGAGGACGAGCCGGATGGAGACCGGTAGGCGCGAGACTTTGCCGAGACCGGCCTGTTCGAGCGCGGGCAAGGAGTAGATCTGCCCGGACTGGCCGCCAGCGGCGAAGGGGCGGAGGGCTTTGAAGGGGTCTTTGAGGGCCATGGCAGGTGTTCGGTAGGAAAGGTGGGTGTCGCCGCAGGTAGGCGGGTGAGTAGCCAAAAGCAAAGAAGGCGGACGGGGCAAGCCCGACCGCCTTCAAATAAGCCCTGCTGACGCTTAGGCTTCGACGGCCTTCTTGATCTTGGCGAAGTTCGGCATCGAGGACGGGTCGCGCTTCACTTCGGAATGGATCACATTGCCGGCCTTGTCGGCCACGAAGACGGAGCGCTTGGCCACATTAAGGAGGCCGGTCTTCTCGGGAATCACGCGGGTATCCTTGACCTTGAAGGCCTTGAGGGCGACGCGGTTGAAGTCCGAGACGAGGGTGACGCTGATGCTGGACTGCTTGGCCCAAGCTTCCTGAGCGAAGGGGGAGTCCACGGAGATGGCGATGACGTCAGCGCCCAGTTTCTTGTATTCGTCGAGCAACCCGGTCACTTTGCAGAGTTCGTCGGTGCAAAAGGACGTGAAGGCGAGGGGGAAGAAGAGGATGACGGTCTTACCCTTGCCGACATTACGGCGGAGGCTGACATCGGCCAGGCCGGCGTCGGTCTTCTGCTTGAGGGAGATTTCAGGGAGAGGCTGACCGATTTTTAGGGGCATGGTATGGGGGAGTAGGGGTTCATAGGAGTATTTGCCCCAAATACGGGGGCTTGCAAGGATGTAGGCGGTAAAATGGCAATAATGCCCATTTTTTACTGTCGTCGGGCTGAAATGCTGCCCACAAAGGTCATTTTCCTCATTATTCACCCTCCCGAGCTAAACCCAGTCGCCGGAACCACTTACGTTGTTTCCTGACGAGAGCCCAAGTGTCCAAGTTGATCCGCTCCGCCAGTCCTGAATGGGCGACCGTCTTGCCGCCCTCCAGCCAGTCCATCACGGCCCGATAACCTACCGCGCGAGAGGAAGTCAGCTCGGGGTCGAGACGCATTGCCAGAAGACGTTCGGACTCCTCGATGATGCCGCCTGTCAGCATCTGCTCTGTGCGGGCGGCAATCCGGGCCTTTAGCTCTTCGTCGGGGCGTTCCATCAATTCGCACGTCACCGCATGACTGGCGAAGGGTCCTTGGCGCGTCAGGAACTCCTCGCGGAGGGAATCCAGAGTTTGGCCGGAGGCCAGTCGGCGTTCCAAGGCCTTGGCGACGCGAATCGGGTTTTGGAGGTCGAGCCAAGCGGGCAGGTCAAGTCCTTCGACCTCGCGGAGACGCCGCACCAAGAAGGAGAGACCCTGGCGGTGCAGCGCCACGACCTCGTCGGCGACGGCCGTCGGAATCTCGCGTTCGTCGGTCACCGGACCGAAGAAGGCGGCCAGGTAGAAACCGCTGCCCCCCGTCACGAGGATACGTTTGCCGCGGGCGTGCGCGGTGGTGATGGCCTCGCGGGCCATGGTCACGAATTGCGAGACGGAGAAGCGTTCGCTCGGGTCGACGAGGTCGAGACCGTGATGGCGGATGCGGCGTTGTTCCTCGGCCGTCGGCTTGGCCGCGCCGATGTCCATGCCACGATACACGCAGACCGAATCGCAGGAGAGGATCTCCGCGTCGTGCCGCTCCGCCCAGCGCAGCGCGGCCTCCGTCTTGCCGGCGGCGGTCGGCCCCGTCAGTATATGGAGGGCTGGCGTGGGCGCGGTCATCAGCCGTGCTTGGCCCACGCGTGACAGTAGGACAGCAGAATCAGCGCGGCGGGCGAAGTGAGTACCATGCTATCGATCAGGTCGAGTGCGCCGCCGATGCCGGGGATCGTCGCGCCGGAATCCTTGGCGCCAGCGAGTCGCTTGAACACGGATTCAATCAGGTCAGAGGGGATGCTCAGCAGCGCGAGGGGCAGGGCCAGGACGGCCGCCTTCCAGGGCACCATGAAGGAAACATCGACGACATCCCGGAGGAGCCAGGCGTAGAGTCCGGAGGCCAACGCGGAGACGAGGATACCGCCGAGGCAGCCTTCCCAGCTCTTGGCCGGGCTGATGTTCGGGGCGATCTTATGCTTGCCGAAAGGTACGCCGATGATGAGCCCGCCGACGTCGGTGAACTTCGTTGCCACGAAGACCCAGACGACGTAGTATAAACCCACGGGTTCGGTCGTGAGCAGTTGACCTTCCTTCATGCGCGCGATGGCGATGAGCGAGGCCAGCATGAACGGGAGGTAGGCAAAACCGTAGAGGGTCGGGAAGCGACGCAAGAGCGACGGGACCTCTCCCGGGCGGCGGAGCAGGGTGAGGAGGTGGGTGCCGAAGAGCAGGGCGCCTATCGTCAGGAGCAAGTTGGCCCTGGCTTCCTCGGGAGCTAAAAAGAAGAGCGCAAAGAGGAGGACGAAGCCCGCCACGACCCCGCTCAAGTCTGGACGGCCGACGCCAGGGATACGCCGGGCCAGCTGATAGAATTCATACTGCGCCGCCCCGATGATCAGCGCGAGTAGACCGAAGCAGGCCTGTTCGGCGATGGAGAAGAGACCCCCCACCCAGATGATCAAGGCGACGACCACCCAGAGACCGATGGTGCTGAAGGCGCGGTCTTTCACGCTTTAGCTGGGACTTGGATCTGCTCGCCGGTTAGGCCGAAGCGGCGTTCGCGCTTGGCGTATTCGGCGAGCGCGAGTTGAAGTTGCGCCTTGTCGAAGTCGGGCCAGAAGACGGACGCGAACACGATCTCAGCGTACGCGGATTGCAACAGGAGGAAGTTGCTCAGCCGGAATTCGCCGGAGGTCCGGATGATGAGGTCGGGGTCGGGGAGACCGGCGGTTTGCAAGCGGGCCTCGATGGTGGACCAGTCGACGGCGGCGGGTAGGAGCTTGCCGGCGGCGACGTCGGCCGCGAGCGATTGCGCGGCCGAGACGATCTCCTGGCGGGCGCCGTAGTTGAGGGCGACGACGAGCGTGAGGCCGGTATGATGCCGGGTGGAGGCGACGACGTCCTCGAGCGGGGTGCGGACGAACTCCGGGAGGGCGCTGACGTCGCCGATTACGCGCAGGCGCACGTTACGTTTCTCGAGGCGGGCGAGATGCGCGCGGAGGACCCATTCCCCGAGCTTGAACAGACCGCTGACCTCCTCGAGCGGCCGTTTCCAATTCTCGGCGGAGAAAGCGAAGACCGTCAGCACGCCGATGCCGCCGTCGATACACGCATCCACAATCTCGATCAGCCGTTCGGCGCCGCGGCGATGGCCTTCGAGGCGGGGCAGGCCCTTGGCGGCGGCCCACCGGCCGTTACCGTCCATGATGATGCCGATATGCCGGGGCGGCACGGGCGGGGCGTTGACGATGGGCGCAGGGTCGGACACTTGGCCGGAGAATGTCCTACCCGACTCGCCTCTGGCAACCGCGAATCAACGTTCGTCTGCCGCGATCAGGACGCCTGGGAAGCCAGCTTTGCGGGCCAGCGCGCAGACTTCGAGGAAGCTCTGCATGGTCAGCGCAACGTCTGCCTTGATCAGGACCGGCCGGGCGGCGCCACCCTTGGCGGCGACGCGCGCGAGCTCCTGCTCGAGTCCGTCACGGTTGACCACGCGGCCAGCGACCACGAACACCCCGGCGCCACGGGCGGAGACCAGGGTCACTGTCAGAGACGTGCGGGCCATGTCGCCCGCGGCGAGCTTGGGCGTCTGCAGTGTGCGGGTGACGGCCCCGGCGCGCTCATCGAAGCCCACGTACATCCCGGGGGCGAAAATGAATTCGGCGGAGAGCACGTAGATCAGCCCAGCGCAGAAAAAGGCCAAGGCCAGCGGTAGGAAATCCAGACCGGTTTCAGCGGGGCGGACTTTCTCTAAGACTCCGAGGGACGTCCGCATCTCAGCCAGGGCGGGACTTGTCCTCCGTCAGCTCATGGCGGACGAAGGTGATGATGGAGTGGGCCGCGATTTCCATCTCGGTGACGATGGAGCGGACGCGACCGACGAGGAAGTGGTGGGCCATCGCGCAACCGGCGGCGATGACCAGGGCGAAGCCCGCGGTTGCGAGGGCGGCCTGGACATTGCGCAGGAGGCCGTCCGCGGAGGCGTAGACGCTGCCGTCGCGGAGGGCGGTCGCGAGGTCGAAGCCGGCGAAGATTGCGCCGGCGAGACCGAGGAGCGGGGCGACGCGCCCGATGGCGGCGATGGTGCCGAGGCGTCGTTCGAGCACGGGAAGCTCCAGCAAGGCCGCCTCGACGGCCGCCGCTCGCATTGCGTCCTCGCCAGTGCCCGCGCGGAGTAGTGCGGCCTTCACCACGCGGGGCACGGGCCCGGGGGATTCCTCGCAGGCGGCGAGAGCCTCGAGGGGCCGGCCGGCGCGCAGGTTATTGCGGACCCCTTCGATAAAATCAGAAGAAAGCACCAGGCCGCGGTGCAGGAACAGCGCGCGCTCGAAGACGAAGACCAAGGCGAGGAAGGCGAGCAGAAGCAGCAGCCAGACGAAGGGGCCAGCGTCGAGGGGAAAGGAGAAACGGTCGTTCATTGGGGCTTAGCAGGATTGGACGACGATTGGCGGAGGGTCGCAAGTTTGCTTTCCGCGGTGGTCTGGCCCGGGAGCCGGCTTTGGCCTGCGGCCAGTCCTTGGTTCACGTTGAGGATGATCTTGTAGGCGGCAGCGGCTTCGGCGTGGTCGCCGTCCAGTTCGCAGATCTCGGCCAGCAGCAGGATTGAGCGGGAGAGCCAGAGGCGTCCTTCGGAAGAGAGCTTGGCGGTTGCGTCCGCCGCCGTGCGCGCGGAGGTCGTGCGCAGGACGGCCAGCGGCCGGAGGAGGATTTGGCGGGCCTCGGCGCGAGAGGCGACGGCGTCATTGCCGGATTCGATCCGGGAACGTTCAACCACAGTCAGGGCCCACTTATACCACGCCTCGACTTGCGTGTCTTCGGAATCCTTGGCCCAGGCCTCGGCGATACGTTCATAGGCGGCGGCGGCCCGGGAGATGCGCTGTCGATCGAGCTGCCCGATGCGATCGCGACGCAGCTGGGTGAGGCCGAAGAGGGAGTCCGCCCGGGCCATTTCGGCCTGTGCCCGGGCCGGGTCGAGCGGCTGGTCGCGGATTAGGCCCTCGAGCACCGACAGCGACTTATCGAACTCCCCGAGCGAGCGCAGGATCTCGGCGCGACGTAGGGAGACGCGGAAAAGCAGGGGATTCTGCGGATAGGCCTCGGTGAAACGTTCAAGGAGTTCGACGGCGTCCTTTAGCTTTTTTTCACCGTCGGTGGGCGCCTGCAGGGCAGCCTGTTCCGCGGCTTCATAGAGGCCGAGTGCGGCGAATTCGGCCAAGGCGGCCTCACCTTTGAATTCCTTGGCCAAGGCTTCGAAGCGCTCTTGGGCCTCGGCGTGCCGGCCGACGGCGGCGAGGTGGCGGCCTTCGACGAGGTAGGCGGCTGCGGCGGCGGGTACCTTGCCGAACTTTTGGCGGAGTGCGACGAGTTCTTCGAGGCCCTTGGCGGCGCTGGTGTTGAGCGAGGTGCGGGCCTTGAGTAACGCCGCATGTCCGCGGAGCTCAGGGGCCGCCTTGGTGATTGCCGGCGGCGTGGTGCCGGCCGGGAGGTTGGTGAGTTTTTGGTCAATCACGTCCGCCAGTCGGCTCGCCTCGGCGGGGTTGTTGTTGGCGATGGCCAGCAAGGCGCGCTGCCAGGTGAAGCGCAGGTCGTATTCGATGCTGGCGCCTTGGGTCAGCGGCAGCAAACGCGCGAGCAGGCGTTCGGCGTCGGTGGGCCGGCGACTTTTACGGATGTCCTCGACCAGATTCCAGATTGCCGACCAGAGTGGTTCCCTCGTTTGGGTGCGGTTCGCGCGGGCGGCTCCCTCGATCACATCTGCCGTACGGTTCCACGCGCCGATCTCTTCGCTCGTCTCCAGAAGGCAAAGGATGCGTTGATGCAGGGCGGCCTCGGAGAGCTTCGTGTCGGCGGCATCATTCTGCAGGGTGGCGTAGGCCTTTTCGGCGAGGGTGAAATCCTTGGCGAGGAAGAGACAGTCGGCGGAGGCGATGCGCAGCCTCGCGCGCTCGGGTTCGACGCTACTTTCGGCCAGGGTCGTGAAGTGGGTTGCGGCGAGGCGGTAAGAGCCGTCGCCCCAGGCGGCGATGGCCAGCGTCCGGGTGGCTTCGCGGGCCAGCGGGCTCGCCGGGACGTCTTTGAGCAGGTCCTCAGCTGCTTGGCGGGCCTTCTCACGGCTACCAGCAAGGAGCATTAGCTGGGCCCGGGCGAGGTGGATGGAGTCCAGCACCTTTTGATCGCGGGGACAGTAATAGGAAAGCTGCCCCGGGTTGCGGCGAAGAAGGAAGTCGTTCACCTCATTGGCGACCGCCTTCTGGCGTTCGAGGTCGGCTTGTTGCTCCGCGGCGGTGACCAAGGCGCGCAAGGCCGTGAGGCGGATGGCAATGTTGGCGGGATTGCGGGCGGCCTCCTTGAGCCGATCGCGGCCTTCGCTGGTCTCACTGCCGAGGATGAGTCCGGCAAGGAGGTCGGCTTCCGCCTGACGGATCGGCGGCAGCGCGCCGGCCGCGGCGAGCGCTTGCGCGGCGCCCTTCGGGTCCTTGATTTGCGCGAGGGCCAGCGCGAGGTTACGCGCATAGTCGAACGCCAGCGGCGTACCCTTGGCTTCGGCGGCCAGTTCCCGCAGGGCCGAAAGGGTGCGTTGCTCGACCTTGCCGGCGACGATCATGGCGCGATAGCCGAGCACTTCGATGCGCTGGCGCTGCTCCTCGGAGACCGCGGTCCGCGCGATGGCTTCTTGCGCCAGGTTGACGTTGAAGTTGTCGTTCGCCGCCCCGGCGACCATCCAGCGCAACGCATGCCCCCAGGCGATCTCCGGGGGCGGGAGCAACGTGACATCGAGCTCCGACGAAAAGGCGCGGGCGCTATCGGTGTCGTTTTCGAGCAAGGCGATCAGCCCTTCCCGAAGGGATTTGCGGGGCGACTTGGGCAGGAATTTGACCGTCGCCTTGGCTTCAGCCGTGCGCGTGCGTTCGATGTAGGCGGCGGCGAGCCCGAGGCCGGCCAGCTCACGTACCGGCTCGCCGAGTTTGGGGTCGGAGAGCAGCTGGGCGTAGAAACCGGAGGCCGTCGCGGCGAGGCCGGCGCCCAGCGCCTCGTCGGCGAGGCCAAGCAAGGCGCGGCGGTCGGGCTGCAGGCCAGCGGCGATGGGCGCATTAGCCGTGATTAGGTTTGGCGGGAGTTCCTGGGACAGGAGGCGTCCCGGCGGCAAAGCGCCCAGAGCGAGGAGGATGACCAAGGTGGACCGAAGCATCCCCCTCACTATTGCCGCGGGTGGCCGGCGGGCAAGAGGCGAGTGCCGGCTCAGGCCTTGTCGAGGCCGAAAGCCGTGTGCACGGCGCGGACGGCGGCGTCGGCTTGGGCGGGGTCCAGGGCGACAGAAATCTTAATCTCGGAGGTCGTGATGAGCTCGCTGTTCACGCCGACGGAGGCGAGGGCCTTGAACAAGGTGCCGGCCACGCCGGGGTGGGAGATCATGCCGACGCCGACGATGGAGAGCTTGGAGATTTCGCCGGCGGAACGGACGGAACCGGAGCCGAGCTTCTTGAGCGTCTGGCTGACGACGGCCTCAACGCGGGAGAATTCCGCGGTGTTCACTGAAAAGGTTAGGTTGGCCTTCCCCTCCTTACCGAGGTTCTTGATGATCATATCGACGCTCAGCCCGGCTTCGCCGAGGTCGTCGAACAGGGCCGAGAGGGCCTGTGGGCTATCCGGCAGGTTATTGACCGTGACGCGGGTCTGCAGGCGGTCGAGGGCGACGCCGGCGATGGCCGCGTCTTCGAGGGTTTTGGCGAGGGCTTTCACAATGGTACCAGGTTGGTCGTTAAAAGAGGAACGGACCTCGAAGGGAACGTTATTTTTTTGGGCGAATTCCACCGAGCGCGACTGCATGACCTTCGAGCCGCTGGAGGCGAGCTCGAGCATCTCCTCGTAGGAAATCTCCGACAACTTGCTCGCGTTGAGCACGATGCGCGGGTCCGCGGTGTAGACGCCGTCGACGTCGGTGTAGATTTGACAGAGGTCGGCCTTGATCGAGGCGGCGACCGCGATGGCGGTGAGGTCGGAGCCGCCGCGGCCAAGGGTGGTGACTTCACCTTGGTCCGTGCAGCCCTGGAAGCCGGCGACCACGACGACTTTGCCTTCGTCGAGACGCGCGAGCAGGTCGCCGCCGGTGATGCGGGTGATGCGGGCGCGGGTGTGGATATCGTCGGTAAAGATACCGGCTTGGGCGCCCGTGCGCGAGACCGCCGGGACGCCGATGGCGTGGAGGGCCATCACCGTGAGGGCGATGGTCTCTTGTTCGCCGACGGCCATGAGGACATCCATCTCGCGCTCGTCGGGGAGCTTCGACAGGGCCTTGGCGCGGGCGATGAGGTCGTTGGTCACGCCGCTACGCGCGGAGACGACCACGACGATGCGGTGGCCTTGCGACCATTGTTCCTTGATTTTGGCCGCGACGTTCTGGATGCGGTCGACGCTGCCGACGGAGGTGCCGCCGTATTTCTGGACGATGAGGGCCACCGGGAGGTCAGGATTCGGGTGAGAAGATACGGAGTACGACGGGCTCCTCGAGCACGGTCTTGAGGCGGCGTAATTCGGCCAGGACCGCAGACATGCTGCGCTCGCTGACGGGGTAGGTCGAGAGCGTGACGGTACCGCGCCCTTGGTGGGGGTGCTCGTACTGGATCACGCGGGCGATGGACACCTTGTGCTTGGAGAAGATGCGGTAGACGCCCTCGGAGACGCCGGCCTTGTCGAGGAGCGAGAGGCGCAGGTAGAAGGGCGAGATGATCTCGTCGATCGAGGCCATGCGGAGGGCGCGTCCCGCCTTCTCGCGGGCGGAGAGGGCGTCAGGGGAGAGAGCCTGCGGGATGGCGCCGGTGAGGGCGGCGATGGCATCGACGATATCCCCGATGACGGCGGAAGCGGTCGCGTCGCCGCCGGCGCCGCGGCCGGTGAGCGTGGTGGCACCGACGACATCGCCGCGCAGCGTGATGCCGTTGTTGACGCCGGAGACGCGGGCGAGGATGTCGCGATTAGGGACGAGGGAAGGGTAGACGCCGACGGTCATCCAGTTGGCCTTGAAGTCGCGGCGGATGACGGCGAGGTGCTTGAGCGCAAAGCCGAAGCGACGGGCGAAATCGATGTCGGCCGGCCCGATCTTACGGATGCCTTCGACGAGCGTGCGTGCGGGCGGCGCCCACTTGCCGTGCGCCAACCAGGCGAGGATCGAGGCCTTATGGAAGGCGTCGACGCCATCGACGTCGAAGGAGGGGTCCGCTTCGGCGTAGCCGAGGGCTTGGGCTTCCTTCAACGCGTCGGCGAACGACAGGCCGTCCTCGCCCATGCGGGTGAGGATGTGATTACAGGTACCGTTGAGGATGCCGACGATCAGCTCGAAGCGGTTGGCGACGAGGCCCTCGCGGATGGCCTTGATGATCGGGATGCCGCCGGCGACACTGGCTTCGAAGAGAAATTGACCGCCATGTTTACGCACAGCCTGGAAAATCTCCGGCCCGTGTTCGCAGAGCAGGGCCTTGTTGGCGGAGACGACGATCTTGCCGAGCCGCAGCGCACGCAGGGTGAGCTCGCGGGCTTTGGTGGTGCCGCCGATGAGTTCACAGACTACGTGGACCTTTGGGTCGTCGATGATTGCCTTCGGGTTAGTTGTCAGCTTCGAGGCCGTGATCCTGACCGCGCGCTTCTTCTTGAGGTCGCGGACGGAGGCCTTGCGGAGGTCGAGCTTCACGCCGAGGCGCGATTCAAGGTCGGCCTGCTTTTCGTGCAGGTGTTTCCAGACGCCTTGGCCGACGGTGCCGAAGCCGAGGATACCGATGCCGATGGTGCGAGGAGCGGTCATTGCGAAAAGGTCAGGCTTGCTTGACGAAGCGGTTCTCGGTGCCGTTAAGCAGGCGAACGATGTTGGAACGGTGCGTCCAAATGTTAAAGGCGGCGAGGGCGCCGGCGAACCAGAATTCGGCTGGGCTGAACGTCAGCTTCGAGTAGAGCGGCAGTACCCAGCAAGAGATCGGTAGCGAGACGCTCAGGGCAAGCGAGGACAGGGAAACATAGCGCGAGAGCAGGAAGACGAGGCCCCAAATGGCGGCACCGATGAGGATCGGGACGGGTAGGAGGACGACGAGGCCGCCGATGGTCGAGGCCACACCCTTGCCGCCCTTGAACTTCAGGAAACAGGAGAAGCAGTGGCCGAGCAGCGTGCCGACGAAGCCAGCGACGCAGATTGTGAAGTGGATTTCGGCCGCCGCCGGAGTCTCTTCCGTGCGGAGGAGGAGATAAGGCAGTCCGGCACCGACGAAACCCTTAAGGACGTCGAGGGCGAAGACGAGGTTGCCTGGGCCCTTACCGAGCACGCGCTTGACGTTGGTGGCGCCGGGGTTGCCGGAGCCTTCCTTGAGGATATCGACGCCGTGCTTCTTCGCCACGAGCACAGCGAAATTGACGGACCCGAGGAGGTATCCGAAAAAGAAGAAGATTCCGATGGCCGCGAACATCGCTTAGGCTTCGAGCAGCTTGGCGCTGACGATCGCAGGATTACGGAGGATTTCCGCGATGGCGGAGGCGCCCGGTGCGGTGTCGAGTTGGTAGACGGCGAGGGCGTTGGCTCCGCCGGTGCGGCTGAGGGCCATGTTCGCGATGTTCACGCGTTCCTTGGCGAGGAGCGTGCCGAGTGTACCGATGATGCCGGGCTGGTCCTGGTTCTCGATGAGCAGCAGCTTGCCCTCAGGGATGAATTCAAGGGTGCGGCCATTGATCGAGACGATCCGTAGCGACTGCGCCTTGCCGAGGATGGTACCGGCGACGGAGACAGACTTGCCCCCCGCGAGCACAGCTTCGACGTGGATGAGTTCCTTATAATCGGCTTCGGCGGAGGAGCGCACGGTCTGGACCTCGACGCCGAGGGCCTTGAGCTTACCGGGGGCATTCACGTCGGTGACGCCCTCAACGATCCCGCGCAGGTAACCGCGCTGGATCGCGCGGGCGATGGCGTTGGCCCCTTGGTCCGAGCCGGTGCCGTAGGTGGTCAGGCGCAGCGATTCGATGCGGCCGGGGGCGGCCAGCTGGCGGGCGATGGAGCCCAGCTTATGCGCCAGGGAGAGGAAGGGGCGAATCGCTTCAAGCGTTTGCGCGTCGACGGAAGGCAAGTTGACCGCATTGGCCGGAGAGCCACCGCCGAGGACGGTGATGGCCGCTTCGGCGACTTCGACGCCAACGTTCTCCTGGGCCTCGGAGGTGGAAGCGCCGAGGTGCGGGGAGAGGTGGGCGCGCGGGAAGGCACGCAGCGGATGGTCCTTGGCGAGAGGCTCCTCGACGAATACGTCGAAACCGCAGCCGCCGCACTGGCCGGAGGCGAGCGCCGCCGCGAGGGCGGCCTCGTCAACGATGCCACCACGGGCACAGTTCACGATCTTGACGCCTTTCTTCATCTTGGCGAAAGCGGCTGCATCGACCATGCCTTCGGTCGCGCCTTGCTTGCCCTTCTCGATGAGGGGCATGTGCACGGTAATATAGTCGGCGAGGGCGAAGACTTCGTCGAGCGACGCGATGGATACGCCCAGGGCCTTAGCGCGGCTCTCGGTGAGGTAAGGATCATAGGCGAGCACCTTCATGCCGAATGCCAAGGCGCGCTTGGAGACCTCAGCGCCGATGCGGCCGAGTCCGAGGACGCCGAGGGTCTTGCCGAAGAGTTCGGAGCCCGCGAGGGTCTTGCGGTCCCACTTGCCCTCGCGCATGGACTGCACCGCTTCGGGAACCGGTCGGGCGAGGGAGAGCAGGTGAGTGAAGGTGAGCTCCGCGGTCGCGACGGTGTTGCCCGAGGGGGTGTTCATCACAATGACCCCACGCTCGGTGGCGGCATCGACGTCGATGTTGTCGACCCCCACGCCGGCGCGGCCGACGCAGACGAGGCGTTGGGCGGCGGCGAGGACCTCCCGGGTGATCTGGGTTTCTGAGCGGACCAAGATGGCGTCGACGTCCGCGACGAGGCTCAGGATCTGCTCCGGAGTGGAACCATACGCCTCAATGACCTCATAGCCGGGCTGGGCTTTGAGGAGGGCGACTCCGGTGGGCGAAATCTTGTCAGCGACGAGTACCTTGGGCATGGTGATGGCGTGGAAAGTTTGTGGTGAGTCATAAATGCCCGCCGAAGCCAATGGCAAGCCCCTACCCCCGTCCGACTGTCATACCCGGCTCAGAGCCGGCGATGGGCGTAATCCGCCAATTCGTAGCAATCTGGGCTCATTTCTTCCAGAAAACGGCATGGGTCAAGGGGTCGGTAGCCCTCGCCGGAGATGGCGAAGCGGGGCGCGAAAAGATAGAGCACGTTCTCGGCGCGTGTGCAGGCGACGTAGAACAGCCGACGCTCTTCTTCGACGTCGCCCTCATCGATGGCCCTCGTCAGGGGTAACAGCCCGTCCGCCACCCCGAGTAGAAAGACGACTGGAAATTCCAGCCCTTTGGATTGGTGGATCGTCGTCAGGCGGAGCATATCCTCTTCGGGTTCAGCTTTCTTGTCGGAAGACTCGCCGTTGAGCAGCGCCACCTGGGCGACGAGGTCGCCGACGTCCTCGAATTTCGCGGCGAACCCGATGAGGCCCTGGAGGTCCTGCTCGCGGTCGCGCCAATCCGGGAAGATCGTCTTAAGGAAGCTTCCATACCAACCCTCGATACAGACGCGCACCGTCTCGGCGGGCGTCCGCGCGACCTTGACCGAGCGCGCGTCGGCCGAGGCGACGAAGAGATCGGGGGCGGGGGCCGCGGGACTCGGGGTGGCCCGGGCGGCCTCGATGCCTTCGAGCATGTCCTCGAGCGTGATGGTGAGGTCGTTGAAGTCGCCCTTCGCCGATTCCGGCACGCGCTTCAGGACGGTATCGGCGCGGAGGGCCCGGACGAGACCGCGGCCCTGCGCTTGGGCGGCCTCACGGGCGGCTTTGCTGATCTTGTCGGCGGCGACTGGACCGACCTTGGGGAGCAAGCAGAGCAGGCGGGAAAGCGCCACTTGGTCGAGCGGGTTGTGCACGAAGCGCAGGTGCGCGAGGATGTCCTTCACATGCGTGAGGTCGAAGAACTTATGACCGCTGGTGATGACGAATGGGACGCCCATGGCGTTGAGCTCCATCTGCAGCTCGAGCGACTGGTAATGCGCACGGTAGAGAACATGCATGTCCTTCAGCGCCTGGCCTTCGTGGTGCAGCTGCATCAACTTGCGGACCACCAGCTTGGCCTGCTGCGAGGTATCGCCGACGGTGAAGACCGTGGGTGTCGGCCCGCTCGGGCGCACGGCCAGTAGGCGACGGTCGAAGCCCTCGACGCGCGGCCGGTGCCGGAGGATCTCGTTGGCGAAAGCGAGGATCTCCGGGGTCGAACGGTAGTTGGTGTCGATCGAGTGGATGAGCGTGCCGGGGTGGCGCTCCGGGAAGGCCACGATGTTCTCCCAGTCGGCACCGCGCCAGGTATAGATGCACTGGGCGTCGTCGCCGACGGCCATGATCTGGTGTTCGCTGGCGAGCAGGTCGATGATGCGGCTTTGCAGTCGGTTCGTATCTTGGAACTCGTCGACGAGGATATGCCGGAAGCGGCGACGGTAATGTTCAAGGGCGGCGGGGTCGTTTTCCAGGACGTGCAGCCAGAGGCCCAGCAGGTCGTCGAAATCGCAGAGGTTACGTTCCTTCTTCGCGGCCTCGTAACTCGCGCAGAACTGGAGCAGCTTGTCCGGGCCACCTTTCATCCAGTCGAGGCGTTCGGCGAGGACGTCGGGCAGCGGGCGGAGGGTGTTTCGGGCGTGCGAATAGGCGTCCAGGATGACGGCCGCCTTTGGGTTTGTCTTGTCTTTGATGAAGGCGCCGTCGACCGACTTCACGACCTCGGAGAAAAGCTGTTCGGATTCCTTCTGGTCCAAAATGGTGAAGTCCGGCGAGCGAGCGGCCACGGCCGCGTTGCGGCGCAGGATACGCTGACCGATGGAGTGGAACGTGCCGCCCCAGAACTGCCCGCGCGGGACGCCGGTCAGGTCCTCAACGCGCTCAAGCATCTCCTTGGCGGACTTATTCGTGAAGGTCAGCAGGAGGATGTCCCAAGGCTGGGCGCCTTGGTGCAGGAGCCAGGCGACGCGGTAGGTGAGGGTGCGGGTCTTGCCCGAGCCGGCGCCGGCGAGCACGAGGGCGGGACCGCGTGGCGAGGTCACCGCAGCGTATTGCTCGTCGTTGAGCTCGCCGCGGAAATCGACGGGGGGCAGGCCTTCCACGGGTTAGCGGGCGGGTCGCTGACGGCGATCCATCAGGCCGAACTTGGTGACCTGTTCGTCGGCGCGATAGGAGGAGCGGACCAGCGGTCCGGACTCGACGTGCTTGACGCCGGCTTCCAGGGCAAAGGCTTTCCACTCGGCGAATTCGGCGGGCGTCACCCAGCGATCGATGGGGGCGTGTTCCTTACTGGGTGAGAGATACTGGCCGATTGTCAGGATGTCGACCTGGGCGGCGGCGATGTCCCGGATGAGCTGGGCGACCTCTTCGTGGCGTTCGCCGATGCCGAGCATCATGCCAGTCTTGGTGATGAAGTCGCGGGACTTGGCGTGTCGGAGTACCCAGAAGGAGCGTTCATAGCGGGCGGTCTTGCGCACGGGCCGCTGGAGGCGTTCGACCGTCTCGAGGTTATGGTTCAGGATGTCCGGACGGGCGTCGAGCAGGGTATCGAGGTGAATCTGCTCGCCGCGAAAATCGGCCGGCAGGACCTCGATGGTGGTGTCGGGGCAGCGATTGCGGGTGGCGCGGACGGTCGCGGCCCAGACGGAGGCGCCGCCATCCTTGAGGTCGTCGCGGGCGACGGAGGTGATGACCACGTGCTTGAGGTTCATCAGGGCGATGGATTCCGCCACGCGGGCCGGTTCGCCGAGATCGAGTTCGCTGGGGCGCCCGGAAAGCACTGCGCAGAAGGTGCAGGAACGGGTACAGATGTTGCCGAGGATCATCACCGTCGCGCTGCCGCGGGACCAGCATTCGCCCATGTTGGGGCATTGCGCGGACTGGCAGACCGTGTGCAGCTTGTGCTGATCGACGTTCTTCTTGGTCTCCAGGAAGTCGGGGCCGCTGGGGAGCTTGGCGCGGAGCCAATCGGGTTTGCGGGCGGACTCGAGCATGGAGAAAGGCAACATTGCCGACTCGGGCCAGTTTTCAACCTTACAAAGAAGAAGGGGTGCTCTCCTACCGGAAAGCACCCCTTTTTGCTATGAGTTCAGGCAGACCTTAGAAGGTCTTCTTGAGCGAGACAGCGGTGATGTTGTCGCCGCCCTGGACGTCCGAGAAGGACACCGTGCCAGTGCAACCGAACACCGGGTAGCTCAGGCCGACCGCGTAGTCGTCATTGCTGGAGGCGCGATCGTTACCGTAGTGGAGACCAATGGTCAGACCCTTGAAGGCGGCAACTGCGTAGCTGTAGTTAGCTTCGTAGTAGTAGTCGGAGAGGGTACCGTTGATGCCCTTGGAGGCTTTGAGCTGCACGCCGGCGTAGGTGACGCCGAGGTTGGCTTCAGAGGCACCAGCGGCGCCGTTGTAGGAGTAGTTGATGTAGCCGACCGAGACGTCGAGGGCACCGACCTTGAAGCCGTAGTTGGCGTAGAGATCGATTTCGAGATTGCCGAGGGCGGCGCTGACGTTGGAAGCGAAGATACCAGCCGAGAGGCCGGAACCGTGAGCGACGTCATACTGAGCGGACAGCGCAGTCTTGCCTTCCGTTTGGGAGACGCCACGGAAGACGTACTCGCTGGACAGCGTCACGTTGCCAGAGGTGGTGAACGCCGAGGCAGCGGCGGGCGCCGACTGAGCAAAGCTCGCGGCAGCGGTGAGGGTGAGGAGGGTGATGGAGGTGTGCTTCATTTCGTTCTCCGATGTGCTTAGATTTTTCAGAAATGCCATCCATTTTTAACCAATACCCTAAAATTGGAGATAAAAACGCACGTTTTGGTCAAAATACGGCACTTTTGCTATGATTACAGCTGAAAATACCTAATTCACATAGCACTCCAAGTGCTCTTCCGCGGCCTTTTCCCAGCTGAACTGAGCCGTCATCGCGGCCTTTTGCACCGCCTTGAGGGAGGCAGGTTGCCGATAAAGTTCTAACGCCTGAGAAAGGGCCCAAGCGATGCCTGCTTGGTCGGCATGCTCGAAGACGATGCCGGTGCCCTTGCGCTTTCCATTCCAACCGCTGACGGTGTCGGCCAGGCCACCGGTGGACCGGACAATCGGAAGCGTACCGTAGGCCATGGAATACATTTGGTTGAGGCCGCAGGGCTCGAAGCGGCTGGGCATGAGGAAGAAGTCGGCCCCGGCTTCAATCCGGTGCGCGAGTCCGTTGTCGTAGCCGATCCGGACGGCGCAGTGAGCGGGGAAGTCGGCCGCCATCCGTAAGAACTCCTTTTCAAGCCCGGCGTCCCCGCTACCCAGGAGCACGAACTGTAACTTTCCTTCACGGAGGAAGGGCGGGAGTGCGCGTCCGGCCAGGTCCAGGCCTTTCTGTTCGTAGAGGCGGGAGACGACGCCGATGAGCGGCACCTCGAGTCCGGGAGCGAGGCCGAGTTCGCGCAACAGGGCGGCCTTGCAAACGGCCTTGCCGGCGGGTTGCTGCGCGGAAAACGGCGCGGCGATATGTGCGTCGTCCGCCGGATTCCATTCGTCGCGGTCGACGCCATTGAGAATGCCGCGCAGTGCGCTGGCCCGGCGGCGCACGACGTCATCTAAGCCATAACCGAAGGCGGGCGTGAGGATTTCCTGCGCATACGTCGGGCTGACGGTGATGACTTTCGCGGCGTGCAGGATGCCGCCCTTGAGGAAGTTGACGGAGCCGAGGCATTCGAGTTCCTCTGGGCTCCAGAGAAATGCCGGCAGGCCGAGGTAGGCCATGATCCGCTTGGGGTAGAGGCCTTGGTGCTGCAGGTTATGGATCGTGAGGACAGACCGCGCGGCCCCCAGCGCCGTTGCCTTGAGCGTGGTGTTGAGCAACACGGGCACGAGCCCGGCCGTCCAATCGTGGCCATGCACGATATCCGGAATCCAGTTGGTGGCCAGGCAGGCATCCAGCGCGGCGCGGGCGTAGAAAGCGGCGCGTTCGCCGGCATCCTCTCGGGCAGGGTAGATCTCGCGGGCGCCGTAGAAATCGTCGTGTTCGACGAACCAGGCTTCGAAATTCGGCGAGACCGGCTGGGTGCGGATCCGGCAGGCGGCCTTGCGGGCATCGCCGTGCACGCCGACCTTGAGCGACTCGATGAGCGTGCCCATCTGCGCCCGCCCGGGGACGGAGCCATACAGCGGCGTCACCGCGCGCACCTCATGACCCCGTGCGGCTAAGGCCTTGCCCAGCGCCACGGTGGCGTCGCCGAGGCCGCCGGCCTTGGACCAGGGCGCCAACTCGGGAGTCACGAAAAGAATCTTCATGCGGAAGGTCGGTCCTCGCGGGGCCGGCCGCAGCGGTTGAGCAGCGGCACGAAGACGATGAGGAAAGCCAAGGCCGCGACCATGGCGACGTTGCCCGCCAGGTCATGGACGCTGCCGAGCGAGGAGAACCCAGCCTGCCCATGCTCGACGCCGGCCAAGTCGCGTTCGAGTGATGGCGACCCATGGCGCAGCGCGTGGAAGGTGAGGAAGGTGTTGCGCCCGATGTTGAGCAGGATCGCGGTGAAGCCGGCGAGCCCGATGAGCGCCAATCGCCGCAATAACGCTCCCGGGAACTTACCTTCGAGGAAGACCGCGCCCAAGAAGGCTCCGGCGAAGACGCAGGCGGACAACGACCGGATTCCGGAGCAGGCCTCGGCGACGCCGACTGCGTCGCCGTTGGGGAAGATAATGGTGTTGCCGCTGACGCGGATGGCATGGTCGTTCGCGCGCAGGATGCCGGACACGACTTCGGTGACGTTGGTGAGCAGCGCGCCCTTGAGCTGCTCGTCGACGAGATACAGGAACGGACCGGAAATCAGCCACACGCCGGCAGGGAAGACCAGCAGGCCGACCGTGCGCCAGCGCGCGGTCGTCGCCGCTGCGCCGGAATGCGGACCGCGGACTGAGATGAAGGCGAAGGCGAGCGCGGCACCCGCCAGGCCGAAGGCGATGGCGAGGGTCGGGCCGGCGCCGATGCCGAAGATCGCGCGGGCGGTGGCGCCAAAGCCGAACAAGGCGAGCGACGCAAACGCGACGAACTGGGCCAGGGCGAGCGTGCCTCGGGACGTGGGAGCGCCCCCCTCGTCGGATGCGCCGATCAACAAGGCGCGGAGATCGGCCCAACGATCCCAGAGCACGTAGGCCGAGAAGAAAGGCACGAGGTAACCGAAGGTGTAATCATCCTTGGTGCTCCAGATGGCCCATTGGTCCCAGGTTGTGAACGCGGCCATACCGACGAGCAGCAGCCCAAGCCCGCGGGTCGTGCCGTCGAGGCTCGATGAGGTTACCGCGGACATCAGAACCTGGGCACGGCGGCCAGCAGCGTCTTCGTGTAGGCCTGCTGGGGGTTGCCGAGGATCTCGGCCGGCGTGCCCTGTTCGACGATTCGCCCTTGCGCCATCACGAGGATATGGTCGCTGACGTGTTCGACCACGGCGAGGTCGTGCGCGATGAAGAGATAGGTCAGCCCCAGCTGTTCCTGCAGGTCCTGCAGGAGGTTGACGACCTCGGCCTGGACGGAGACGTCGAGTGCTGAGACGGGCTCGTCGCATATGATCAGCTCAGGCTGGACGGCGAGGGCCCGCGCGATGCCGATGCGCTGGCGCTGGCCGCCGGAGAATTCGTGCGGGTGGCGGCGAAGGTATTCGGCCGGCAACTGGACGTTGCGGAGGAGTTCGGCGCAACGGGCTTCGCGGTCAGCCCGCGTCATCCCCGGGAAGTGGATCTCCAGAGGCTCAGAGAGGATGCTCAGGATATCGGCACGGGGGTTCAGCGAGTTATAAGGGTCCTGGAAGATCATCTGAATCTTCTTCCGCCACGGCAGGAAGGCCGCCGGAGAGAGGCCGCCAATGTCCTGACCTTGGTAGCGGATCTGGCCGGCGGTGAGCGGCGCAAGCTTCACGACGGCACGCCCAGTGGTGGTCTTGCCGGAGCCGGATTCGCCGACGAGTCCGACCGTCTTACCTTTGGGCACGACGAACGTGATGCCGTCGACGGCCTTCTTGGGGACGGCTTTCTGGAAGAACCAGTTGGCCCGACCAGGGTAGTGGACCGCGAGGTCGGTGACTTCGAGCAAGGGGTCGCTCATGGGGAGACCTTGAGTTCGTCGGCCAGGGTGGTGAGACGCCGGCGGCGCTGGCCGAGACGCGGGATGCAGGCGATAAGGGCCTTGGTGTAAGGGTGCGCCTGCGTGCGCATGATCTGATCGACGGAGCCGGACTCGACGATGCGGCCTTTCCACATGACGGCGACTTTGTCGGCGAAGTTCGCGATGATACCGAAATTATGGGTGATGAGGATGATGCTCATGCCGCGCTCGCGGCGGAGGCGTGCGAGGAGGTCCATGATTTCCTTTTGAATGGTGACATCCAGCGCCGTGGTCGGCTCGTCGGCCACGAGGATCTTCGGGTTGCACGCCAATGCCATGGCAATCATCGCGCGTTGCTGCATACCCCCGGAGAGCTCGTGCGGGTATTGGTCGGCGACGCGCCCGGCGTCGCCGATGTGGACCTCGGCGAGGGCGCGACCGACCTCGGCCTGGATATCGCTGACTTCGGGGCGGTGCAGGGCGACGGCTTCGCCGATCTGGAAGCCGATGGTATAGACGGGATTCAGCGAAGAACCGGGCTCCTGGAAGATGTAAGCGATCGAGCCGCCGCGGACCTTGGCCAACTTGTCCTCGGGGAGGCTGAGCAGTTCGACGCCGGCCAGCTTAACCGAACCGCTCAGCGTGCAGGACGGTTCGGGCGGAAGGAGGCGGGTGAGGGCGAGGGCCGAGACCGACTTGCCGGAACCGGATTCGCCGACGACCGCGAGGACTTCGCCGGCGGCGAGTTCATAGCTCACGCTTTGGGCGGCGACGGTCGCGCGGTCACCATTGCGGAAGGTGACGCAGAGGTCCTGCACTTTCAGGAGAGGCTCGGCGGACATGGGCGGCAACATAGGTCGGGCAGGGGCGAAGGGAAAGGAAGAACGGCGTTCATTCGGCGCGCCAACGATCCTCGATGACAGTCTTGGGCGCACCGCGAACCTTGCCGGCACGGAAATCCCGGAGGTCGGCCTCGCGCTGGGCGGGGTCGAGCCAGAAGAGTCCGTGCTGGCCCGGGTCTTCGGCTGAACGTACATCGAACCCCCGCGGGAATTTGACCCAATCCCAATGGGCGATGCGGTAGCCAGGGACGCGGAAACCGGGGATGAAATCGGCCAGGTCATGGATGCGCCGCTGCATCTCGTGCGCGAGCCGGATCATCTCATCCTCGCGAGTGGCTTCGCGGAACTGGTCGATCATCTTCGTTAGGGCGGGGTCATCGATGCCGGTGATATTATTCGTTTGGCGCTTGGGCACCTTACGTCCGTCGGTGAGCGTCTCGACGGCGTTGTCGGCATGGTGCGATTCCCAGAGGGCCGGCAGGCGGCTGGAGACCGACCAGGCCCAGAAGACGATGTCATGGTTCTTCTCCATCACCTTGCGGTACATCGTGGTATGCTCGAGCGTCTCGGGCCGGTATTCGACTCCGCAGCGGCGGGCGGATTCGACGAGGGTGGCGAGGAATTTGCGGCGGTCGGAGGTATCGAAGGTGAGGCGGAACGACAGACGCTCGCCGGCGGCGTTCATGAGGATGCCATCGTCCCCGGCCCGGGTGAAGCCGGCCTTGGCGAACGCGGCGCGGGCGAGCTCGGGTGAGTAGCGGCGCGGGCGGATCGCGGGGTCGGTGAACTTACCGAGTCCCTCGCTGAACTGGCTGAGGCGTTCGTAATCGCCGCGATAGAAGCCGTCGATCACGCGCTGGAAATCGGTGGCGTGCTGGAGGCCGACGCGCACGTGGACGTCGCTGAGTAGGGGTTTCTGCGTGTTAAGGTAGAGGCCGTAAGGAGGGCGGGGGATGTCGTTGAAGAACTGGGCCTTGGTGAGGTAGCCGTCCCGGTAGGGTTTTTGGTCGTTGGTGCCATACCAGTAGCGCGGCATCATGATCGGCATGAAGTCGATCTCGCCGGCGAGCATCGAAGCGTAGGCGCTGTCGATCTCGCGGATGACGCCGTATTCGATGGTGTCTGGATTGTAGCGGTAGCGAAAAAACTTTCGGCGGTCGCCCCACCAGTCGGTCACGCGGGAGAGCGTGATGGATTTTTCGCGCAGAAAACCTTCGGGTTTCACGTAATAGGCGCCGGTGGTCGGATGGAAGCGGTCGTTGTAGGCCTTCTCGTAGTTTGGTCCGAAATCCTTGAAGAAGTTGCGCGGCAGCGGGATCAGCCCGCCGAGCTGTTCGAGCTGGTAGGGGCGCTGGCGCGGGGCCTTGACGGCGATTGTGTGGGCGTCGTATCGCGTGATGCCGCCCCACTCGCGGGTGTAGTAGTCGGCATACCAGTCGGCCTTCGCCCACGGCGAGCGATGGAAGTAGAAGGTGTAGAAGAAATCGTCGGCCGTGATCGGTTGGCCGTCGGTGAACCGGGCGTTCGGATCGAGGCGGAAATAAGCCGTCATGCCGTCCGCGGACATCGCCCAGCTTGTCGCCAAGGCCGGGATGGGCTCGTCGGTGTTCGGGTGCGTGGACAGGAGGCCGAAATCGTTATTGTCGTAGAGCTCGCCGCGGAAACCGTTGTTCGCGTTGGGACCGACGCGCCGGAGCGTGGGCGGCGTGCTGGTCGTGAATTGACGCAGCGTGCCACCGCGGACGGCCCGGGGGTCGGCGAATTCCGTCTGCGCGGTCCCGTCCTGCCAGACGAGGTCTGAGGGGAGGTCGGCGGCCGTGGCGAAGCGGAAGAAGTCCGGTTGCGCGGCATAATACGCCGCGGCCTTCGGGTCTTCGTAAGTCTGGCCGGCCGCGGACGTCAGCGTCAGGAGGAGGGCGAGGAGCGTTCTCATCGTTGGGTGCGACGAAGGTCGAAGGCGTCCTGGAGCGCTTCGCCGACGGAGTTGATCATCACCATGGTGCCGACCAGGCAGAAGAGGGTCGGGCCGAGGATCCACCAAGCCTGCCAGTTCTCCTTGGCCTGGCGGAGCAATTCGCCCCACGAGGGTTCGGTGGGGGGCAGGCCGAAGCCGAGGTAATCGAGTGCGGAAAGCGAGAAGACCAGCCCGTGCAGGCTGAACGGCAACGTCGTGAGGATGACCGTCGTGCAGTTGGGCAGGATGTGGCGCCAGATGATGCGGGCGTGTCCGGCACCCAGCGCGCGGGAGGCGGTGACATAGTCGCGGGCCGAGATCTGGTAGGCCGAGGCCCGGAGTTGTTGCGCCAGGCCAATCCATGAAAAAGCCACGAGGATGAGGATGAGAATCGCCAATGAGGGTTCAAGCAGGCTCGCCAAGAAGATGATGGCGTAGAGGAACGGGATGTTGGACCAGACCTCCATCAGGCGCTGGCAGACCATATCGAACCAGCCGCCGAAGTAGCCCATCGAAGCGCCCAGGATCAGCCCGATGCCGTAGATACAGGGCAGGAAGATGAGGGCGGCGAGGAGCAGGAGGCGGAAGCCGCCGAAGAGCCGCGCGACGATGTCGTGGCCAGATTCATCGGTGCCGAGCCAATGCCCGTCCAGCCCGGGGGGGCAGGGCGAGGGCACCTGCGTGCGCAACAAGCCTTGCGGCTCCCATTCGGTTCGATCCCCGGCCGGCACACGCTTCACCACTAGGCCGTCGGCGAACTGGGCGCGGGCGATCCCGACGCCTTCGGCGAAGAGCCGGGCGTCGCCGGTCGGCCGCCCGTTGATGATCGTCCAAGTCTGCCGGCGTGAGCCATCGGCGTTGAGGGTGAAGATGCGGCCCTCGGCGATGATGCCCCGCGGGTCGCGCCAACGGCCGTCCACGTCGCGGGTAGCTGCGGGCATCACCTCGCAGACTTCGCCGGGAGCGAACGGGATGGGCGGCATCACGAGCCAGCCGCGGCCGCTCGCCTTGAGTTCATCGCCCAGTAGCCGGAAGTTGGGCTCGCCCTCGATCGGCAGGCCGAGGTCGCGTCCCGAGAGGAAGCCGCCGAAGACGGGAAAGCGCGTGACACCGTCGACTTTAAGCACGAGTGGCCGGTCGCCGACGAGCAGCGGCCCGAGGAGCGCCAGCAGGGAAAGGAAGAGCAGCGTCAACAGCGACCACCAGCCCATGCGGTTCCGGCGGAATCGTTCGAACCGCAGCAGCGTGATGGGGTCGAAGAAGCTCATGCGGATTTGTCGAACCGGATGCGCGGATCGACCGCGGCGACGCAGAGGTCGGAGACGATGTTGCCGATGAGCATCGCCAGACTGGAGAGGGTGAGCAGGCCCAGGAAGACGGGAAAGTTACGATGGACGAGCGAGTCATAGCCCAGGAGGCCGAGGCCGGGGATGTTGAAAGTGACTTCGATGAGGAAAGACCCCGTGAGGAAGAAGCCCAGGTTGCCGCCGAAAGTGGCGGCCAGCGGGATGAGCGCATTACGGAGGGCGTGGACGAAGACGATGCGCGCGTGGCTGAGACCCTTGGCCTTCGCTGTGCGTACGTAATCGGCGGCGAGGTTATCCAGCAGCCCGTTGCGGGTGAACAGCGTGAGCGCGGTGAAGGCCCCGACCATCTCGCAGCAGAGCGGGAGCACCGTATGGTGGAAACGTCCGGCCCAGCTGAGGTTGGCCCAGTCGAAGCCCTTGGTGGGGAACCAGCCGAGCTGGAAGCAGAGGAGGTGGAGCAACGCCACTGCGAGGATGAAGCCGGGGATCGAGTAGAGGACGAAGAGCGCCTGCGAGGAGCCGCGGTCAAACCAGCCATCGCGGCGCAAGGCCTTGGCGACGCCCAACGGGATGGAGATCGCATAAGCGAGCAACAGGGACCAGCCGCCGAACCAAGCCGAGATGGGTAGGCGCGCCTTGATCTCATCCCAAACGGGCTTGTCGCTGGTCGTCGAGTCACCGAGCTCGGCTTGCAAAAGGCCGGCGTAGGCTTGGCGGTACACCAGCACGCGTACGGCCTTCTCCGGATCATCGGGCAGAGGAGCCGCGGCGGCGAACCAGTGATCACGGGGCTTGCCATCCCGCGTGGTCACCGCGAAGCCGTCGCCGGTTTGGCTGACGTTCAGTTTGAAGGTTTGGTCGGGAGTAAGTTCGTCGGCCACCTCGGCCTCAGCCCGACCGTTCTTGTCGAGGCGGACGGTGACCCAATCCGCCGGGCCCGGAACGATTCCGAGCCAGGTGCCGTAGGCTGCTGGCAGAGAGCGGTCGAACCCGTAGCGGCGCTTGAGGTTGTCGAGTTCTTCGGGCGAAGCCGGCCCAGTCGGGCGGGCCGCCTTGCTTTGCTTGCGATCGGCCTGCTGGCGCTCGGCCATGGCTTGTTCGATGGGGCCGCCGGGGACGAAGCGGGTGAAGCAGAACGCCACGAAGGAGATGCCCACGAAGGTCAGTGGGACAAGCAGCAACCGTCTGAGGACGTAGTCGCGCATCGTGGGCTTCCATAGGGCAATCAGCGCAGGGGAGGGGTCAATCTCGAAAGGACTCGGCTTGCACCCCTCGCCGTGGGTCGCACCTTGTGAGGGGTGCCCCCTATCCTGTCCCTCCTCGGCTGCTCCTTACTCTTTGCCGTTCTTGCCAGCGTCGCGCTCGGCTTGCTTCTGCTCACGATTTACTTGTTCGCCTTCGCCTGGCGGGCACCGCGGCGCCATCAGTCGATGTCGTTGGGGTATTGCGCTATGCATACCCTGTGCTGGCTGCTCTTGAAGTGCGGCTACCGCATCCAGATTCGTGGCCTGGAGAATATCCCGAAGGAAGGCGGCGTGCTCCTGATCTCCAACCACATCGCCTATGCCGACGTGCTCGTGATGGGCGTGATGTCGCATCGTCCGGTGCGCTTCCTCTCTTGGGAAGGTTTCGAACGGCATAAGTTCATCGGCTTCATGTGCCGACTAATGGGGACGATTCCGGTTTCGGAGACGAAGGCCAAGGACGCCATCGTCAAGGCGGGCGAAGCTCTCGCCCGCGGTGAAGTCGTCTGCATCTTTCCCGAAGGCAGCATCACCCGTAACGGTGGCCTGATGCAGCTGCGCAAAGGCTTCGAGCTGATCGCCCGCCGGGGTGGCGCGCCTATCCTGCCCGTCGCAATCGATGGTATGTGGGGCTCAGTCTTCAGCTTCAGCGGAGGAAAGTCTTTCTGGAAGTTACCCAAGCATTTTCCGCGACCAATCAGCGTTGTCATCGGCCAGCCGTTTCCCGCGAGCGAGCATGCCCAGACGCGCCTGCGCCTGCTGGAACTCGCCGCGGAAGCCTTCGCCATGCGCGAATCCCTCGAAGGGCATCTTAGCCGCGAGGTCGCGGAGGGTCTGGCAAAGAAGGGCGGGGCGATCGCCTTGGTCGATCGCACCTCGGCTCGACGCGAGTTTTCCGGCGCGACGCTGCTGGCCTTGGGGTGGGCTTTCGCGGGAGAGTTGAAACGGCGGACCCCCGCCAAGCGCGTCGCTATTGTGCTGCCTCCGGGCGTCGCGGCAGCGGTCGCCAATCTCGGTTGCCTGCTGGCCGACAAGGTCCCGGTAAACCTCAATTTCACCCTGGGGCGCGAACAGGTACTCTCCTGTCTCCAGCGCGCCGAGACCGACCTCGTCGTCACCGCTGCCCTGTTCCGTAGCAAGCTCTCCGAGAAGTCGCCCGATTTCCCGTGGGGGGAGCGTGTCCTCGACGTCGCTGATTTCCTGACTACCTATCCACGGGCCGACCTCGCCTGGCGCATCGCCCTGATCCGCGTCCTGCCCGCTTCGTGGATCTCCGCCTGCTTAGGCTTGCCGAAAAAAGGGGGGGATGCTGAGGTGGCGCTGCTCTTCACCAGCGGCAGTTCCGGTCAGCCCAAAGGCGTGCGGCTCTCGCATCGCAACCTGTTGGCGAACCTTCTCCAGATTGTGGACGCCGACATCCTGCCGGAGTCAGCGGTCCTGCTCAGCAGCCTCCCGGTCTTCCATAGTTTTGGTTTCACCATCGGCCTTTGGTATTGCCTCTCCCACGCGCCGCGTCTCGTCACTTTGCCCTCGCCGCTCGACTCCGCCGCCGCCGTGAAGGCCATCAAGGAGGAGAAGGTCACAGTCGTCGTCGGCACCCCGACCTTCCTGCGGCCTTATCTCCGCCGGGGCACCGCCGCCGAGTTTGTGTCGCTGAAATGGGCGGTCGTGGGCGCCGAAAAATGTCCGGCCGATCTTGTGGATGCTTTCGCTGCCCAGCTTGGGACGGAGATGTTAGAAGGGTATGGCATCACCGAGACCAGCCCTGTACTTGCCGTCAACGTACCTGACCGGATCGACCCGGAAGGCCCCGGCGGCCTTTGGCTGGGCAATGTGCGTGGCTCGGTCGGCCGTCCCCTCATCGGCGTCGCCGTCCGCTTCCTCGACACGGAGACCGGCGAGGTCCTGCCGCTCGGTCAGGTGGGTCTCCTCGAAATCAAGGGTGCCAACGTCATGATGGGTTACCTCGACGCGACGCAGACCGCCAAGGCGATGACGGACGACGGCTGGTATCGTACCGGTGACATCGCTCGCATGGACGATGACGGCTTCCTGTATCTCGCCGGGCGCCTTTCCCGCTTTTCCAAGATCGGCGGGGAGATGGTCCCGCATGGCACCATCGAGGACGCCTTGCGTAAGGTACTGGGGCTGATCAATTCCGCCGAGATCAAGGTCGCGGTCACTGGCGTGGCGGACCCCGTGAAGGGCGAGCAACTGGTCGTGTTGCATGTCGACGATGTCGATGCCGAGGCGATCCGCACCGCCCTTGCCGCCGAGGGTCTCGCGAATCTCTGGATTCCGAAGGTGTTCAAGAAGACTCCCGCCATCCCGATTTTAGGCACGGGCAAGCTGGATTTGAACAAGTTGCGGGAGCTGGCACAAGGCTGACGCGGTTTTGGCTCGCTTGTGGCTTAAGGTCGATTGTCCTCACCGAAACATGCCAAAAACGAAGAAGCCTGCGAAGCAGCCTGCAAAGAAGCCCGGCAAGATGCTCCGGGTCCGCAAGCCAGCCGGTAAGACGGCCAAGGCCAAGTCGGCCGACGGTTCATTGGTCGCCGTTTTTCGCGACGCGATCCTACGTCACCTGAAGAGTACCTTCGCTCGCGACCGTGTCACGGCCACCCGGAACGACTGGTGGATGGCCACCTGCATGGCGGCCCGCGACCAGATGCTGGAGCGCTACATCGACACGCAGGCCCAGCACGCCAGCAAGAACGTCCGTCGCGTCTATTATCTCTCTTTGGAATACCTCATGGGCCGCGTGCTGACCAATAACCTGGTTAACCTGCAGCTCCGCGACGTCGCCACGGCGGCCTTGGCCGACCTCGGCCAGGACCTTGAAGCCGTCGCCGATGAAGAAGCCGACATGGGCCTCGGTAACGGTGGCCTCGGTCGCCTTGCCGCATGCTTCCTCGATTCCCTCGCTACGATGGACATCCCAGCGGTTGGCTATGGCATCCACTACGAGTTTGGTCTTTTCCGCCAGACCTTTGCGCAGGGCCGTCAGGTCGAGGTCGCCGACAACTGGTTGGCGAACAATAATCCTTGGCTGATCCGACGCCCGAGCTACCGCGTCAGCGTGCCGCTCTATGGCCGGGTGAAGCATAGCACTGACGACCGTGGCAATCATTTCGCCGAACTCGTCGAGACCCGGAACCTGCTTGGTATGCCTTGGGATATTCCCATCGCCGGCTTCGCGGGTAGCAGCGTCAACTTCCTTCGCCTCTGGGAATCCAAGGCCGCGTCCGAATTCGACTTCCGCGCCTTCGACCGCGGAGGGTACGTCGAAGCCGTCCACGAGCGCGATGCGAGCGAGATCGTCTCGAAAGTCCTCTACCCGAACGACAGTACCGAGAGCGGCAAGGAGCTCCGCCTCGTCCAGCAGATCTTCTTCGTGTCCTGCTCCTTACAGGACATCCTGCGCCGTCATCGCCGGACCAACCCCGATTTCCGCAACCTGCCAGCCAAGGCTGCGGTGCAGCTCAATGACACGCATCCTTCCATTGCGATTGCCGAATTAATGCGCCTGCTGGTCGATGAGCATAGCCTGACGTGGGACGAAGCATGGGCCTTAGGCACGCAGGTCTTCAGTTATACCAATCACACCTTATTGCCGGAAGCCCTGGAGACCTGGTCCGTGCCGCTCTTTGAGAAGGTGCTGCCGCGTCACCTGGAAATCATCTACGAGATCAACCGCCGCCACCTCGAGGACGTCGAGAAGCGCTGGCCGGGTGACGATGCCCGTAAGACGGAGCTTTCCATCGTCCAGGAAGGCTTCCCGAAGCGTATCCGCATGGCCCACCTCGCCGTCGTCGGTTCGCATCACGTCAATGGTGTCGCCGAACTGCACACGCGCCTCATCCGCGCCAACCTGTTCCCGGGCTTCAACGAGCTGTGGCAGGGTAAGTTCGTCAACGTCACCAATGGCGTCACGCCGCGCCGTTGGGTCCGCGGCTGTAATCCCAAGCTCGGCGCCCTGTGCGACGAAGTCGCTGGCAAGGGCTGGGAGGCCGACCTCGGTCGCCTCCGTAAACTCGACGCGCTGGCCGACCGACCCGCATTTCAGGATCGTTTCCTCGCGATCAAACGCGCCAACAAGGTCCGCCTCGCCGCATGCATCAAGGAACTCGTCGGGGTCGTGGTCTCGCCTGACGCGCTCTTCGACGTGCAGATCAAGCGTCTGCATGAGTACAAGCGCCAGCACCTCAACCTGCTGCACATCCTGCACCTCTATCGGCGGATTCTCAACGAGCCCAACGGGCGCTTCACGCCCCGCGTCTGCATCTTCGGTGCCAAGGCCGCCCCGGGTTACGCCCTCGCGAAGCACATCATCCACGCGATTAACCGCGTGGCCGCTGTCATCAACGCCGACCCGCGCGTACGGGGCCTGCTGAAGGTGGTCTTCCTGCCAGATTACCGCGTCTCGCTCGCCGAGCGCATCATCCCCGCCGCCGACCTTTCCGAACAGATTTCTACCGCCGGTAAGGAAGCCTCGGGCACGGGCAACATGAAGCTCGCTCTCAACGGCGCGGTGACCATCGGCACGCTCGATGGTGCCAACGTCGAGATCGCCGAGGAAGTCGGCGCCGAGAACATCTTCATCTTCGGATTGCAGGTCGAAGAGGTCGAACAGCTCTGGGCTGACGGCTACGACCCTCAGGCGGTGCTGGCGGCGGACCCGGAGTTAGCCGCGCTCCTCGATTGGCTGCGCTCCGAGACCTTTACGCCGGAACAGCCGGGCGCGCTCGCCCCGGTGGTCGATTCGCTCACCTCCGGCGGTGACCCTTACCTCGTGCTGGTAGATTTTCGCGGTTATGTCGCGTCGCAGGAGAGGGCCTCGCAGGCTTTCTTGGATCGCCGCCGCTGGGCCGCCATGGCTATCCGGAACGTCGCCCGCTGCGCCAAGTTTTCCTCGGATCGCTCAATCGGTGACTACGCCAAGCTCATCTGGAAGACCAAACCCCACCTGATTCCCCGTTAAGAAGGGATTGAGGTCGGCCGCCCAGGTGTCCAGGATGCCTTTCTTGCGACCCCGCCTCTCCATCCTCGTCCTGTCCCTATCGGCCTCCCTGCTGGCTGCGGCGGACCGTCCGGCCGGCGTCATCAAAGCGGGCGTGATCATCACGGCTGAAGGTGGCATCGAGGGGAAGCAGGAGTACCGCTATGACGCAGAAGGGCGGCCACTCGGTGGCGCGCCCGCCAGATCTTTCGCTCCTTCCTCCGGCCGCCCGCTCGGCTTCGTCGGTAAGGCTCCGGCTGAGTCTCCGGTGGCGCCGCCGGCGCCGGCCCTATCCGTGCCCAAGCAAACGCTGAAGACCGCCGACGGCCGGACGGTGCCCTTCACCTTCGAGGGCAGTGGCCTTGGCAAGAGCGTCGATGACGCCGTCGATTTCAACACCGGCCTGAAGATGGCCTCCAAGTCCAGCGGGCTCATGCAAGAGCGTTTCGAGAAGAGCATGTCGAGCATGGGTAAGGATCAGGTCTATTCGCGTAACAACCTCATCACGCTCGATACCTGGCACGGGCGTTACGACACCCTCGGTCGAAAGAAATCCGACATCGAACTGAAGGATACGCTGGGCGCGTCGGTCCGGCCAAAGGACACCGTGGAGGTGAAGTCCGTGGACCGTATCAAATCGGCCGTCAGCGGCACCAAGGCCGAGGTCGGGGACTGGGAGGAGCGCATGGGCGTCGAGAGCAACCCCAAGTATGCTAACGTCAGGTCAAGCTGGCAGGGCCGACTCAACCCTGAACCCAAGACGGTCGACCAGCTTTCGATGCAGGACATCAACCGCTTTCAGTTTCGCCGGAATCGCTCGAGCGACCCTGGTCTGCCCGTGGTCAAGCCGGGTTCGGATGATGTCCAGACCAAGGGTGGTCAGCGTTAATGGGGGGAAATGAGGTAGCTCGGGCATTTTTTGCCTCGCAGATTTTTCACGGAGTTTTACTCATAGAATCTTAATTTCATGAGCGAAGCTCTGACCAGACCCGCCGGCTCCGGCATCAGCGACCTTGAGGTCAAGGATGGCCAGATTATCTTCGATTCCGTCTGGGCCAGCCTAGAACGAGAAATCGGTCGCGAGAAGCTGGCTTTCCCGCGCGAGATCTTCTGGCTCAATGGCGCGCCCGGCGCCGGCAAGGGGACCAACACCGCGTTCATCTTGCAGTATCGTGATTATGACGCCGAACCGATCGTGGTCAGCGACCTGCTCTCGAGCCCCGAGGCCCAGAAGCGCATCGACGCCGGTATGCTCGTCGGCGACCGCGAAGTGGTCGAGATCCTCTTCCGCAAGTTGCTCTCCCCGGAATACGTCAGCGGCGCAATCGTCGACGGCTTCCCCCGTTCGATGGTGCAAGTGGAGTGCCTCAAGCATCTCTTTACCAAACTCAACGACCTTCGTACCGAGTTCCGCGGGGCCGCCGGCGTCCGCTTCCCCAAGCCGCACTTCCATATCCTCGTCCTGTTCGTCGACGAGAACGAGTCCGTCCGCCGTCAGCTCAAGCGCGGCCAGGAAGCCCTCGCCCAGAACGAGAAGGCCGCGCGCGAAGGCGGTCCGCTCGCCGAGGTCCGCAAGACCGACCTCACCGCCGAGGCCGCGCGCAACCGTTACCGTGTGTTCAAGGAGCGCACTTACGAGCCGCTGCAGTCGCTGCGGGACATCTTCCACTACCACTTCATCAATGCGCAGGGATCGCTCGCCGAGGTCCAAGCCCGCATTATCAAGGAACTGCAGTACCAGAGCTCGCTTGAGCTGGCGGAAGAGACGTATGACCTTATTTCGCCCATCCCGTTGGCCGCGCAGATCGTCCAGCATGCCCGGCAGGACCTTGTCCGTCGCCTCGATGACTACGCCGAGCGCAACGCCGAGACCTTCCGTCAGGTCATCGAGCTGATCCAAGATAAGTTCCTGCCCATCATCCGGGCCCACGCGATCTCCGGGCAGGCGCACGTCAACATCGAGACCCCGGTCTTCGACGAGCCGCTCGCGATCGCGATGTTCATAGACATCTTTTCCGAGCGCGGCTTCCACGCCGTGGTCGACCAGCACCGCATCGAAATTCCCGAAACCATCGTCGCCGGCACGGGCAAGGTGATCACGCGCCTCAAGAAGGTCTGGCGCGTGTCGATTCGCTTCGAAGGTTCCGAGATTCGTCGCGGCGGCGCCTGATCCTATTTCGCGGTCAGGTTGCCTTGCACGAGGTTGCCGGTGCAGTCCTGCTCATTGATGCTGGGCGCGGGGCCTAGGCGATTCTTACGGCCGTCCCGGACGAGGTTGCCGGTCACGATGCTGTCGGCGACGTCCCGCAGTGCGATGCCTTCGCCATCGGAGTCGAGGATACTGTTGTCCTGCACGCGCAGGCGTTTGCCGCCTTCGAAGCGCACGGCGGCGTGGTGGCGACGGACCCCGGTCACGATGTTACCCGTGAAGGCGGAGTCGTTGGTGCGGCGGAAGACGATGCCGTTCTGTTCGGCGAGGTTGAAGCCATTGACGAGATAGCGCGGGTTACGGTCGAAGTTATTCCCGGTGACGATGACGTTCATGCTGTCCTCCACGAGGAGATCGTGCTCGAAGCCTTCCCAGAACGTGTTGGCCGAGATGGTGACTCCGCGGACCTGGCGGAGCTCGATGTTGACCATCACGTCGCTGAAGACGTTACCGATGATGGTGACGTGGCCTTCGCGGGTGGTCGCGCGGCCTTCACGGCGGAGCAGGGAAGGGTCCGTGCCGGCGCCGAGAATCCGGATGTTGGCGGCGCCGGGGGCCTTATGGGTATGCTGGATGGTGCAACCAGTGATTGCGACTTCGGCAATCGAGCCACCGGTGGAGTCGAGCATGATGTTAGCCGAGGGCGGGCCTTTCTCATCATGGTTAGCCTCGATGTCACAGGTCCCGATGTGCAGGTTACGGACTTCGCCGCCGATAGCGACGATGCCTCCGCCCAGGTTGTAGCTGATATGGCAGCCGATGACGTTGGTCTGGTGTAGGTTGACGCGATCGAGGAATAAGCCGACGCCCCGATTGCGGTAGAGATGGCACTCCGAGACGATGACGTTGCGATTGCGCTCGGTGAGGTGGATGCCGTGGCGACATTCGCGGATGGTCAGGCGCGAGAGGGTTAGCTGCATGGTGCCGGTGGCTTCGATGCCGTCGGCCTCGGCGTGCGACCCGATGATCTCGAGGCCTTGTACGACTGGCGTGCGCTGAGCCCAGGTCTCAGGCTTGAAGGATTTAGGCGCCGCGGTGCCGCCGTGAGTGCCGACGATTTTCAGGGCAGGTCCAGGACCCGCCATGATGAGTGTGGCAGTACCGTCGGAGGAGATGCTGGCGGCTCCAAGCTTAGCGAGATCGACCGTGACCGTCTTGGTTAAGCGATAGCGGCCTTTGGGTAGTTGGACGCTGCCGCCGGCGTCGACGAGTTTTTGGAGAGCAGCAGAATCGTCCGCCTGCCCGTCGCCGACGAGGGTCTGGGCGGAGAGGACCGTCGTGAAGGCCAGCAGGGTGAGGAGGCGCAACACGGCGTTCATCGTTTGAGCAGTTCGGTCATCGCCTTACCCATCGCCGCGCCCACGTCCATGTAGGTTTCGGCGTTGCCGTTGTAGTGGCTATTGCCCGAACCGCCCTTGGAGAGCGGGTGGGTGTAGACGGTGGCGACGTTGTCCTTGAATTCAGGATACTTGCCAGAATCGCCGGCGACGGCGAGCTGGGCTTCGAGGATGCGGCCGCCGTTGCCGCCCGAGCCCTTCACGGCTTCTCCCAGTGTGGCCAGGACGAACTTCGCCTGCGGCGCCTCGAAATCCTGTCGGAGTCGCTTGATGAAGCGGACGAGATTAGCCTCATAGTTCGCGGCGTGCCCCGCGTTGCCGCCGTCCTTCTCTCCCTGCCAGAAGAAGAAGCCCGCCACCACGTGGCTTTGGGCGCCCGGGTAGTGCTGCTTCAGTTCGGTCAGGATCTGCTTCGCATGGGCGGTGTCATCGTCGTATTGCTTGCCGGCGTACCACTCGATGGGCTTCCCCTGCTTGTCCAGCCAAGCGGGCGGCGGCGTCGCGATACCCTTTGCGGGATCCGCCGGCCAGGTGTCGGGCCGTTCCTTGTAGGCGGCGTAGATTTTGCCGTCGAGCAACGTGCGGTCGCTACCGGGAGGTAGGAGGTCCCAGCCGAGGCTGCGGTTGCCGATGCAACTCTTCAGGAGCATGACTGGGTCGGCCAAGGCTTCGCCAAGGGGATGGGCGATACCATGTTCGGGCCCGAGGGACTTTCCGCTGACCTTAATCCATTCGTTATTGAGGCGCTGCATGCCGTTCCCTCTGCCGGACATCACCCGCACATAGCGAACATCATCACGGGCTTTCCACGCTCCGCTGGCGTCCACCAAGAAGGAGTATTGCTTCTTTTCGCGGACCGCGTGCT
Source organism: Opitutus sp. GAS368 (assembly GCA_945866215.1). Taxonomy (GTDB): domain Bacteria; phylum Verrucomicrobiota; class Verrucomicrobiia; order Opitutales; family UBA953; genus UBA953. Next base: position 42,690 of record CAMBGQ010000007.1, read on the forward strand.
CCAGTGAGCCGGCTGGTCCTGCGACCTTACCGAGGCCGACCATGTTCGACTGCCCCAGGAGGATGAACACCTGCACGGGCTTGCTCATGTCCGCGGGATTTCCAACGACGGCGACGACGGTCGCAATCAGCAGGATGAGGCTGGGAAATAAGGTACGCACTAATTCTGGTGTCCCCGAAGGGGAGGGGCGTCTTAGGCGATGGCCTTGACGTAGATCTCGTTGGCCTTCTTCCAGTCGACGACCTTCCAGAAGGCGTCCACGTAGTCGGGGCGGCGGTTCTGATACTTGAGGTAGTAGGCGTGTTCCCAGACGTCGAGGGCGAGGACCGGGGTGCCGTTCACGTCGGCGACGCCCTTCATGAGGGGGCTGTCCTGGTTCGGCGTGGAGGTCACGGCGATGGACTTGTCGGCCTTGACGATGAGCCAGGCCCAACCGGAACCGAAGCGGGTGGTCGCTGCGGCCTTGAAGGCAGCCTTGAGGCCCTTCTCGCCTTCGAGGCCACCGAAGGTCTTCTGGATGGCTTCGCCGAGGGCGCCGACGGGTTCGCCGCCACCGTTCGGGGAGATGATGTTCCAGAAGAAGGTGTGGTTGGCGTGGCCACCGGCGTTGTTGCGGACCGCGGTGCGGATGGACTCGGGGACCTTGGAGAGGTCGGCGATGAGTTCGTTGACGTCGGCCGGAGCGGCGAAGCCGGCTTCCTTGGCGAGGGCGGCGTTCACGTTCGTGACGTAAGCATTGTGGTGCTTGCCGTGGTGGATCTCCATCGTCGCCTGGTCGATGTGCGGCTCGAGCGCGGCGTGAGGATAGGGCAGGGGGGCGAGGGTGTAGCTCATGGTTTTGGTGGAAGAGGTTTGGGCGGAGAGGGAAGTGGCGCCGAGCGCGGCGGCGGCGAGGGAAGCTTTGCCGATGAAGTCGCGACGTTGCATGGGTGAGAGTATGGAGTATAGAGTTTGGAGTATAGGACTATATTCCGACCGACAGGCAAAGAGGTTGCGGAAAGCCTGCCGGGGTCAAGCCGAGGCGGAGGAATCGCGCCCGCGTTTCATATTGAAATAGGCCTGCAGGATTTCGCGGCAGGGCTCTTCCAGCACGCCGGAGGCCACCGAAACGCGGTGATTGAGCTTCGGGAGGCTGTGCAACTCGACCGCGCCGCCCATGCAGCCCATCTTGGGGTCGCCCCAAGCGTAGACCACGCGGTTGAGCCGGCTCATAATCGTAGCCCCGGAGCACATCGGGCAGGGCTCCTTGGTGACGTAAAGGGTGCACTCGTTAAGGCGCCAATCGCCAATCTTCTTGGCCGCCTGGGTGATGGCCAGCATCTCGGCGTGGGCGGTCGGATCGTTGGCCCGTTCGACCTCGTTATGGGCGGCCGCGATGATCTCGCCGCCGCGCTCGATGATTGCGCCGATCGGGACCTCGTCGATGCGCCAGGCGTCGACCGCCAAGTTGAAGGCCAGTGCCATGTAGAAGGCGTCGTCCCGGTTCAGTTGGGACGGACGCATCTTCTCGAACGGGCAAATAAGCCCGGGGCGGGGGGTCGAAGCATCTCCTTCCATGGCGGCAGGATTACCCCTGTGAGGCCCGTGGCAAGAGGGGAGGCGAGGGGCACTACGGAGATTGACTCCCTTTAGGGTTAGGGATGCACTTCTCCCTCCAAGGCATGGCTGAAGAACCCGTTATCGAACTCGAAGGCAAAATCCTGCAGGTGCTTCCTGGCACTATGTTCCGGATCGAGCTCCCCAACAAGCATGTGGTGCTGGGACGTATCTCCGGCCGTCTGCGTAAGAATTTCATCCGGATCAACCCGGGAGACCGCGTGAAGGTCGAGATGACCCCTTCGGATCTCACCACCGCTCGAATCATCTTCCGCCTCCGCGATACCGCCCCGCGCCCCCCAGGTCCCCCGCCCAAGCGTCGATACTAATCCCTTCTGAACCCGTGCATACGGGTTTTTTATTGCCAGGCTATCGGCTGTAATCTATTTATCATTACTTAACTACTCATCATTAATCCCCATGGCCATCTATAATAGCGTACTCGATACCATTGGTCGTACCCCCTTGGTGCGACTGAACAAGGTCACTGAAGGCCTTCATGCCGAAGTCCTCCTGAAGCTTGAATACTTCAACCCGCTCTCGAGCGTCAAGGACCGCATCGGTCGCGCCATGATCGACGCCGCCGAGCGCGACGGCCGCCTGAAGCCAGGTGGCACCATCGTCGAGCCGACCTCCGGTAACACCGGCATCGCTCTCGCCTTCGTCGCCGCTGCTCGGGGCTACCGCTGTATCCTCACGATGCCGGAGACCATGTCCATCGAACGCCGCGTCCTCCTCCGCCTGCTCGGCGCCGAGATCGTCCTCACGCCAGGCGCCAAGGGCATGCGTGGCGCTATCGAGCGCGCCTCACAGCTCCGCGATGAGATCGGCGCAAACGCTTTTATGCCGATGCAGTTCGACAACCCGGCCAACCCTGAAGTGCATCGTCGCACCACCGCGGTCGAAATCTGGGAAGACACCGAAGGCAAGGTCGACGCCATCGTTTCCGGCGTCGGCACGGGCGGTACCATCACCGGCATCGCTTCCGTGATCAAAGGCAAGAACCCCAAGTTCCGCGCTATCGCGGTCGAGCCCACCGCTTCTCCGGTGATCACGCAGACCATGGCCGGCCAGCCCGTCCAGCCCGCCCCGCACAAGATCCAGGGTATCGGCGCCGGCTTCGTCCCGAAGAACTGCGACATCTCCCTGATTGATGAAGTTATCCTGGTCTCCAACGAAGACGCTTTTGCCATGGCCCAGGAGGTCTCGATTCGCGAAGGCCTCGCGGTGGGTATCTCCGCGGGTGCCAATATCTGGGCCGCCCTTCAGCTCGCGAAACGTCCGGAGTATGCCGGCAAGCGTATCGTCACGATCGCCTGCTCGCCGAGTGAACGCTACCTCTCGACCGCCCTGGCCGAGAAGGTGCGCGCCGAAGTCACCGCGCTGACCGCTTCGTAAGCCGAGCTTACCGCTCGTCCCCAAGGCCCGCGTCGTGAGATGCGGGCCTTTTTGTTGGGTATCGGGTAGGGCTGGCCATCCTTGGCCGGCCGTGCCGTCGAGCAGGGATGCTCGACCCTACCAGGCAGCTATATCGTGACGCGGTCCCGACCCTACCTTGAGATGCAGGGTTAGGCCTGTGCCTGATGATTTCTCCTTGAGTCCTTCCCCTTAAGGGTGAACATCCGTTCACTTTATGTTGGATATGCGCACATTGCAGGGGTTCGAGGCCCGGCGGCCGCTGGCCTTGCCGTTGCTCGGTTCGCACGCAGTCGCCGGGTTCCCGTCGCCGGCCGACGACCATATGGAGCGCCGCCTCGACCTAAACGAACACCTGGTCCGCAACCCGATCTCGACTTTCTTCCTGCGCGTCGACGGGGATTCGATGTCGGGCGCCGGCATCCTCACCGGCGATCTTATCGTGGTCGATAAGTCCCTCGCGCCGCGCACGGGCACGATCGTGGTGGCCGAGGTCGGCGGCGAATTCACGGTGAAGCATCTCGGCCGCGACGCCGCCGGCGCCTGGAGCCTGCGGGCCGACAGCCCGCGCTGGTCGGGCTGGTCCTTGCCCTTCACGCCAGAATGCCGCATCTGGGGGACGGTGGTCGCCGTCGTGCGCCGCTGCTGACGCCATGCTCCGCGCCCTCGCCGACTGCAACAACTTCTACGCCTCCTGCGAGCGCGCCCTGGACCCTTCGTTGATCGGCGTCCCGATTGTGGTGCTCTCGAACAACGATGGCTGCGTGGTCGCGCGTTCGTCCGAAGCCAAGGCGCTGGGCATCCCGATGGGTGCGCCGTATTTTGAGGTGCGTCGTACCTGCGAAGCGCATGGCGTGCGTATTTTCTCATCCAATTTTTCGGTGTACGGTGATTTCTCCGACCGTGTGATGGCCGCCCTCGGTGAGCAGGCACGTGACCTCGAAATCTATTCGGTTGACGAAGCGTTCCTGGGTTTTCCCGACATGCCCGACGCCGACGCGAGGGCCCTCGGGCTGCGTATTCGCGCCGATGTGCTGAAGCGGACGGGTATCCCGATCTCGCTGGGGATGGCCCCGACGAAGGTGCTCTGTAAGCTGGCGAACGAGCGGGCGAAGACCGATAAGGCCAGCGGCGGCGTGATCGTTGTGCCGGCCGATGTCGAAGGGCGCACGGCCTTCCTGCGCGGGGTCGAGGCGGAGGACGTCTGGGGCGTCGGTCCGGGCCTCGCCGCCCGTTTCCGCTCGCACGGCATCCTCTCGGCCCTCGACCTCGCCGAGGCCGATCCGGGTTTCATCCGGCGCATCGCCGGTGTGGTCGGCGAACGCCTCGCCCTCGAGCTTAGCGGAATCTCTTGCCATGACATCGTCGAGGACGCCGGCCCGCGGAAGAGCGTGCTGGTGTCGCGCTCCTTCGGACGTCCGATCACCGATGCGCATGAGCTCTCCGAAGCCATCGCCGCGCACGCCGCCCGCGCCGCGGAGAAACTGCGCGAAGATGGGATGGTCGCCTCGTCGCTCGTGGTGTTCATCCGCACCAACAAGCATCGCATCGACCAGGAGCAGTATCGCGGCGACGAAGTCGAGCCGCTCGATCCGCCGACCGACGACGCCCGGGCGCTCTGCGCGGCGGCCGCGCGGGCGCTGGCGCGGATTCGTCGCGATGGCTATATGTATAAGCGGGCCGGCGTCATGCTCCATGGCCTGACCCCGGCCGACGTCGTGCAGCCTTCCTTGCCTGGCATGGGCGGCGAGATCGATCCGAACAAGGATCGGCTCATGAAGGCCGTCGATGCGCTGAACCATAAGCTCGGCCGCGATGCCGTGCGCCTTGCCAGCACCGGCTTCGAACGGGAGTGGAAAGGGAAGTCCGAGCTCCAATCAGGCGCCTCACTTTCCGATCCGGCCAATCTGCCCAAGGCCAAGGACGGACCCAAGCCGAGGATTAGGTTTCACGAATAGGACTTCAAGATTCGGGTGGCAGGTGGCGGCCCCAGGTGGCAGGTGGCTGGATATATCAACCCGCCACCTGGAAATGGAAACAGGGTAGGGCTTGTCCCGGGAACTTTCTCCCGACATACCTGCTCTTACCTCTATGAGTTCTCCCCGACTCGGTATCTGCCATGCCTTGCTGGTCCTGGCTTCCGTCACGCTTTTCGGGGCGCCGCCCGCCAAGCCTGGTATCCGCGTGGGGTTTGCTGATCGCGACATCACACCCGACATCGGTATGGAAATGCCGGGTAATTACGGGAAGGTCTACTCGAAGAAGATCCATGATCCGTGCAAGGTACGCGCGAGCGTGTTCGACGACGGACAGAAGCGCGTGGCGCTCGTCGGCATCGACGCCCTGATGATCCGTCGCGAGACGGTGCTGGAGATTCGCGCTTTGGTGAAGGCCGCCACGGGGATCACCGACGTGTTGATTGGCGCTTCGCATTCCCACTCCTCCGGTCCGATCGGGATGATCCTGCCGGGCGAGTTCGATCACGCTTCGGCCGAGATCCAAGAGCTCGCTTACAAGAAGTCGTCCTGCGCCGATGCGGGCTATCTCAAGAAGGTCGTCGCCGCCACGGTCGAGGCGATTGTCGCCGCCGATCAGTCAAAAGCCGCGGTGACAGTGGGCTACGGCGTCGGCCATGAGAGTCAGGTGGCTTTCAATCGCCGTGTGCGCATGAAGAACGGCCTCACCTTTTCCCATCCAGGGAAGAACAATCCCGACGTGGTTGAGTTCGCCAATCCGATTGATGACGAGGTCGGCTTGATCGGCGTCTGGCGCCCTGACGGCACGCTCGCGGGCTGCATCGTCAACTTCTCCTGCCACGCCACCACGAACTCCGACGGCATCGGCGCGAACTGGATCTATTACACTGAGAAGGTCATCCAGGGCTATTACGGCAAGGACGCCAAGGTGGTCTTCCTGCAGGGTGCCTGCGGGGACGTCACGCAGGTCAATAATCTCGACCCTAAGGCCAATCCTGCTTCCGACGACTGGTCCCAGTTCGTTGGCGGACGCGTGGGCGCAGAATCCCTCAAGGTTCTCCTGAGCATGTCACAGACCCGCACCGCCGAGGTACCGCTGGCCGCCGACCATAAGGTCTGGGAGATTGGACGCCGGATTCCCGCCCCTGAGCGCATCGCCGAGGCCCGTGAACGCATCAAGGGCCCGCCCGCCCACAAGGATTGGGTCTGGGCCAAGGAGACGCTCCTGCTCGATGCCTTGATTGCCAAGAAGCGCGACGTCGAGGTCGAGGTGCAGGCCATCCAGGTCGGTCCGGTCGTCTGTCTCTCCAATCCCGCCGAGTATTTTGTCTCCTACGGACTCCAGCTCAAGAAGCGCAGCGGATTCCCCATGACCTTCCCCGTCGAGCTCGCCAACGGTTGCGTCGGTTACGTCCCGGACGAAGAAGCCTTCGGGCCCAACGGCGGTGGGTATGAGACGCGTCTGACGAGCTACAGTAATCTCGAAATCACCGCTGGCACGCAGTTCATGAACGTCGGACTCGAACTCGCCGCCAAGATGAAGCCCGCCAAGTTGCCCGAACGTCCGAACGGCCCGGCCGGCAAGCCGTGGGCCTATGGTGACCAGCCCCCGCAGCTGAAATGATTCGGCTCGCCTCCATCTTCTTCGCCTCCGCGCTGGCGGCGGCCCCGTTGCCGAGTCCGCTCGCTCCGGCGGACGCCTTGAAGGCCTTTGAAGCTGCGCCTGGCCTGCGAGTCGAACTCGTCGCCGCGGAGCCCTTGGTGGCTTCGCCGTGCGCGATTGCTTTTGATAGCAAGGGACGCCTGTTCGTCGCGGAAAATCGTGGCTACCCGATTGGCCCGAAAGAAGGGGAGAAGCCTGCGGGCGTCATCGCACTGCTCGAGGATACCGATGGCGACGGACGGATGGATAAACGCACCGTCTTCGCCGACGGCCTCACGTTTCCCAATGGCGTGCTTCCTTGGGGCGGTGGTCTGATCGTCACCTGCGCTCCAGATGTGCTCTTTCTCAAGGATAACAACGGGGATGGCGTCGCGGATGAACGTCGCGTCCTGCTGACCGGCTTCGCCACCACGGGCAGCACGCAACTACGCGTCAACGCCCCGACCATCGGGCCTGACGGCCAGATCTATCTGGCCGCTGGCTTGAGCGGCGGTACGGTCACCTGTCCGTCCCATCCGGAGCGCCCCGCGCTCAAGATGACGTCCGATGTTCGTTTCCATCCCAAGACCCTCGAGGTCGAATTGGTGGACGGGAAATCCCAGTATGGGATGAGTTTCGATATCTTCGGTAACCGTTTCATTTGCATGAACCGCGTGCCGGTGCAGCACGTCGTCTTCGATTCCAAGTGGCTGAAGCGGAATCCACGCCTGGCTTTCAGCGAGACCGTCCAGGACTGTAATGAGCGCGATGCCTTCAATGGTATGAATGGCGGCCACGATGGCGTCCGGCTTTTTCCGATTAGCTCGAATATCACGACCGCCGACGGGCATGCTGGTTCCTTCAGCGCGGCCTGTGGCGTGAAGGTCTGGCAGGGGAAGTCGCTGCTGACTCCCGAATGCGCCAACACAATCCTGTCCTGCGATCCCACGGGTAATCTGATTCATGCCGACCGGCTCACTCCCAAGGGCGCGACCTTCACCGCTTCGCCGCTCTATCAGGGCCGCGAGTTCCTCGCCTCGCGTGACGACTGGTTCCGACCGGTTTACCTAGCCAAGGGTCCGGAAGGGGCACTTTACGTCGCTGACATGTATCGCAAGGTGATCGAGCATCCTGAATACCTGGCGGCAGAAGTGCGCAAACATACTGATTTTGAATCAGGCAAGACGATGGGCCGTATTTGGCGGGTGAGGGCAGAGAAGGCTCCGGATCAGCAGCAGAAAGCTTTAACTAATCCCCGCGTTAGCTTCCGTCAGATCATCGAACAAGGGGACGATGCCTCGCCCGAGGCGACCATGGCGCTCGCTTCGGCGGCTATTCGCGAGTCCGAAGACAAGTGGATGCGCGCTGCCGTGCTGAGCGGTATCGGTGGACGTGAAACTACGTTCCTACAGGCCTTGCTGGTGGAGCTTCCTCGCGATGCCAAGGTCGGCACGGGCCTGGCGGAAGTCTTTGGTTACCTTGGAGGTTCCTTGGTGAAGCCCGCCGACCTTGAAGTCGCCAGCGGCGCGCCCGAATCCGTCCGCCTCGCCTTGTTGAACGGTTATCTTTCAAGTGCAGGCCGCAAGGCCACGGGTCTGCCGACCTCTTTCCAAGCCCTCCTCGAATCGTCGCCGGCTGTCGCGACAGATAAGTCCAAGTCAATCGAAGAGCGGAGCGTCGCCGTTAAGCTCATGGGTCGATTGCCTTGGGAACGTGCCGGGGAATCCTTACTCAAGCTTGCCTTGGATGAATCCGCGCCCGACCTCGCAGCCGTGGCCCTTAAGTCTGTGGTGGCCTATCCTAAGGACGACGTCTCCGTGGCCCTTCTCTCCGGATGGTCGCGGTATACGCCCGCTCGCCGTGATGCCGTTCTGGGTTCGCTCCTCGGTGTGCCGTTCCATTTGAAGGGTGTCCTGGCGGCGGTTGAGGCCAAGCGCCTGCCCGCCAGCGCCTTTACCGGCGTCCGCCGTCGTCAGGTGCTCGCCGCCAAGGATCCTGCCATCAAGGCCTTGGCAGCGCGTCTGCTGACCGTCTCGGCCCGCCCCGAGGCCTTGGCCGAGGCTACCAAAGCGCTGACGTTAAAGCCTAACCCCTCGGATGGACGCGTCGTCTTCAATGCGATTTGTGCTACCTGCCATCGCTTGGACCGGGAGGGTCATGCCGTTGGACCGGATCTCTTTGATATCCGGCGTCAGACCAAGGAGAACGCCCTTTTCCATATCGTGAACCCTGATGCCGAGATTGCGCCGGCCTTCACCGCTTATCTCGCCGAGGCCAAGGACGGACGCATCCTCAGCGGCATCCTGGTCGGCGACACGCCCACCTCCATCACGCTCCGTGGTCCTTTAGGCGTTGAAGCGACGCTCCTTCGCGCCGACCTTGCCAAACTCGAATCTCTGCCCAGCTCGCTCATGCCCGCCGGCCTCGAAGCTGGCCTGTCGAAACAGCAGCTGTCTGACCTTTTGGCTTACCTTAAGGGAGAGAAATGACGAAGTTAGGGGGCACGTGGGCAAGGTGACACGTGGGCATGGGGCGATACATGACGTGAGGTAGTAACTATCAGACATTGCTGGTTTTTTATCTGACGACCTCAGACCATGCGGATCTTCTCGAAAGCTACCATCGGCAGACTCTTTTGGGGTTTTCTCCCCGGCGTGCTCTTATTCGCCGCCGAGGACGCTAATTCTAATAGTCAGCCGCAGCCCGCAGCTGCTACGCCGCTGTGGGTGACGAAGCCGATGACGGCGCCGCGAGTCACGCACCACGTCTTTGCCAGCAAGGCCGCCAAAGTTGATGTAAGCTATCATCTGTACCGACCGGCAGCCTATGAGGCCGACGGTAATCGGCGATTCCCCGTCGTCTATTGGTTGCATGGCTCCGGTGGCGGTCTGCCGGGCATACCTAGTGTCGCCAAGCGATTCGATGCGGCCATCGAGGCGGGGAAGCTGCCACCTTGTCTGGTAGTCTTCGTGAACGGACTGGAGATGGGGATGTATGTCGATTGGGCGGACGGGTCCCTGCCGGTCGAGTCGATGATCATCCGTGATCTTCTGCCCCACCTCGACGCCAGCTACCGTACGCTGGCCAAAAGGGAAGGGCGTCTCCTCGACGGATTCAGTATGGGTGGGTACGGTTCTGCCCGGCTAGGTTTTAAGTACCCCGAGCTTTTCCGGTCGGTTTCGATCGTCGGCGCAGGACCCTTGCAGCCGGAACTCAAAAGCACTCCTCGAGCAAGTCGCATCCAGGCGGAAGATCTGTTGAAGCGCGCCTATGGGGGAGATCAGGCCATTTTCCTCGAGGTCAGTCCGCGGAAGCTTGCCGAGCGTAACGCCAAGAAGATCGCGCAGGAATCGCTTGTCCGCATGGTCATCGGTGAGAAGGACGAGACTTTCGGGAACAACGAGGACTTCCACCGGCACCTTCAAGTTCTCGGCATTCCGCATGGCTGGACGATCGTACCCGGAGTCGGCCACGAGCCCGAAAGGGTTTTTGCGGCCTTGGGTGATGACAACTGGGAATTCTACCGGAAGGCCTTCGGCGTCTCGGCCGGCAAGTGACCGGTGGCCTCGGTGCCCCATCGGGCTTGCTCAGTCCGACAATGGGCATACAAAGATCTGCACCCCTATGAGCCCTACTCGTCGTTCTTTTCTTGGCACCCTTGGTGGCCTGGCCGCCGGTTATGCGCTCGCTCCGGCGCTGCGCGCGGCGGAGGCCAGCGGTAAGCCGCTCGGTCTCGCGCTCTGTGGCCTGGGTAATTATTCCAACGGCGAGCTCTCACCGGCGCTACTGGAGACCAAGAACGTGAAGCTCGTGGCGGTGATCACGGGTACTCGCGAGAAGGGCCTGAAGCTCGCGAAGCTCCACGGCTTCGACGAAGCCAATATCTACTCGTACGAGGAGTGGGACAAGGTAGCGGCGAACAAGGCGATCGACATCGTCTATGTGGTGACGCCTCCCGGCATCCACGCCCAGAACGTCGTCGCGGCTTTCGGCGCCGGTAAGCACGTCATCTGCGAGAAGCCGATGGCTATTTCGGCCGCCGAGTGTGATACGATGATCGCCGCGGCTAAGAAAGCCGGCAAGCGCCTCGCCATCGGCTACCGCCTCCATTTCGATCCGTATCACCAGGAGCTCGTTCGCCTGGCCAAGACCCAGGAGTTTGGTCCGTTCATGAAGATCACGACCGCCAACGGCTACACGCTCCGTCGCAAGTCTTGGCGTATCGAGAAGAAGCTCGCGGGTGGTGGGGCGCTGACGGACATGGGCATCTATTCGATTCAGGCCTGCTGCATGGCGGCCGATGCTAGTCCAGTCTCCGTCACCGCCAAGGAGCTGCCGAAGACGCAGCCAGAATTATTCATCGAAGTCGAACAGGCCCTAGAGTTCCGCCTCGAGTTCGCCAATGGTGCCGTCGCTGATGTCTGGTCGGGCTACGATGCTAACCGTGCCGAGTTATACGCTGAGGGCGCAAAGGGCTGGTTCAAGGGCGAGCGACCGGTGTTCAGCTACCGCAACCTGAACATCTCGACCTCCGCCAAGGGCAAAATGGATTTCGGTATCTTCCGGCAGCAGCAGCGCCACATGGATGGTGTTGCTGCGGCTTTCCGTGATAATCAGCTGGTCAGCTGTGATGGCGAACTCGGCCGTCGCGACATGGTCATCATCGACGGCGTCTACGAGTCGATCCGCACCGGGAAGCGCGTCGAGCTGAAGTATAGCTGATATTACGAGGGCCCGAGGACCTGAGGACCCGAGGGCGGGAGGGCAGGTGGACTGGAGGGTAGCCAGCCCTACCTTGTGATGCTAATCGATTCAGCCCTCGACACAGTCCTCTTCTTTAATTCGTCCCCTTCGCCAGACGCTGGCGGAGTTCGGCGACGACGGTCGCATAGGCCGGGTCGGTAGCGAGGTTCTTGAACTCACCCGGGTCGGCGTCGTGGTCAAAAAGCTCCACGCCGAGCCTCCCCTGGTTCCATTCGGTGTAGCGGAAGCGTTCGGTGCGTACCGAGCGGCCGACCTTACGCTCCGGGTTGGCGGCCTTATTCTTGCCGCCGGCGTTGATGGCGCCGAAGTCGACTTGGGTGAAGGCGGCGTTGGCCCATGGGCGTTTCGGATCCTCGAGCAGGGCGCGGAGGCTCTTGCCTTCGACGCGCTTGTCGGGCGTCAGGCTGCAGAGGTCGGCGAGGGTCGGATAGAGGTCGAGTAGTTCGGCGACACGTCGGGTGGGCTGGCCGTTGGCCTTGCTGTCCGGATCACGGATGATGAAGGGCACGCGCGCGGAATCCTCGTAGAGCGAGCGCTTCTGCCAGAGACCGTGTTCGCCGAGGTTGTAGCCGTGGTCGCTGATGAAGATGACGATCGTATTCTTATCGAGGCCTTGCTTCTTCAGCTCCGCGAGCACGAGCCCGAACTGGGCGTCCATGAAGGTCATCGAGGCCAGGTACGCCTGCTTGGCTGTACGCTGCGTGTCTTCAGACATGCCGTAGTTGGCGACAGCCGTGTTGGAGAGGGCCACGTCTGGCTTGTTCGCGCGGTCAGCGGCGGGGTCGGGGACGAGCGTGACCTTCCCCTTGGGATAGGACTCGAAATAGCTCGTCGGAGCCACGTAGGGCGTGTGCGGGCGGAAGAAGCCCACGGCCAGGAAGAACGGCTTGGCGCGCTGCTCCTGCAGGAAGGAAATGGCCTGCGCGGCAATCTTGCCGTCGGTTTGCTCGGCGTCGGTACCGCCGGCGGCGAGCCAGCTCAGCGTGCCGCCGTAGTTACCCGAACCTACCAGCACTTTACCGGCCATGCCCTTGGACTTGTCGGCCGACGAACCGGCGCCAACCCCGATGGAGAAGATCTTGTCCTCGTCGTCGCAATCACGGCCGCGGGGATTCCAGACTTGTTCCCACGACTGCGGGTCGTCGAGACCGTTGGTGCCAATCTCCTTGGGCACGCCGTAGTGGTAGAGCTTGCCGATGCGCGCGACGGCGTAGCCGTTGTTCTTAAATAGCTGCGGCATCGTCACCATGTCCGGGATCACCTTGCGGAACTCCTTGGCGTTATCGTAGACGCCGGTCGTGTCAGGGCGGAGGCCTGTGAGGAAGGATGTGCGACTCGGGTTGCAGAGGGCGTATTGGCAATAGGCGCGGTCGAAGCGGACGCCGGAGCGGGCGAGAGCATCGATGTTCGGCGTCAGTGCCTCGCCGCCGTAGGTGCCCATGCGGGCGCCGCAATCGTCTGAGACGAGCAGCAGGACGTTCTTACGGGGCGCCGCAAAAGCGGACAGGCAGGCGAGGAGGACGAGGGCGGTGGGGAGGCGCATACTCGAGGATTAGAGGCCGGAGGGCCGGAGGACAAGAGGGGAGAGCCATAGGTTATGGCGGTTAGCGGTTTGCGGATGGCGGTTGGGGCCTTTGACGGGTGAAAATAGACCAGGCGACAAGGGTTGATCCCTGCCGCCTGATGCTTCCTAACCGCAAACCGCTAGCCGCTAACCGCGACTACCTTTCCATCATTACACTTCCCAGTCGTCGCCCTTGCCCTGGAGGACCTTGTCGACGGCCGCTAGGACGAGGTCGACGGCGGTTTCCTGGGAGGTCTGGTCAGTCTTGATGTGAATCTCCGGCGCTTCGGGCACTTCGTAGGGTGACGAGATACCGGTAAATTCGGCGATCTCGCCGCGACGGGCCTTGGCGTAGAGTCCCTTGACGTCGCGGGATTCGCAGACGGATAGCGGGGCGTCCACGAAGACCTCGAGGAACGTATGGTTCGCGAGGGCGGCGCGGGCCTTGGCGCGATCGGTGGCTAACGGAGCGATGAGGGTGACCAGTGTGATGTGGCCTGTGCTGGAGAAGAGGCCGGCGACGGCGGCGGCGCGGCGCACGCTTTCGGAGCGGTCGGCGGCGGAGAAGCCGAGGTCGCGGTTGAGCGAGACGCGGAGATCGTCGCCGTCGACGCGAATGACGTTGCGGCCGGCGTCGAAGAGACGGCGTTCGACCGCTTCGGCGATGGTCGACTTACCCGAGCCCGAGAGGCCCGTGAACCAAATGACTGCGGGCGGATGGCCGGCGCGGGCGCCGCGCTCGGACGCGGTGACCTTGCCGGAAGGCGCTTCGGATTTCGCGACCGTGTCGAGGATGATGCCGCCGCCATGGATGCGGCCGCCTTCTTCGAGGGCGAAGCGACCCGTGATCGGGCACTCGGCGTGCAGGTCATAGGCGATATTGCGGGTGGCGCGGACGATTACCTCGCAAATCGAGTCACGCGGTACGCTATCGGCTTCCTTGGATTCGAGGCTCGAGGCGTCGGTCACCTTGATGATCTTCGCGATGACCGCGTCGACGTTCTGGGTGAGCAGGCGGAGGCGGTAGGTCTTGTTGGGGACGAGCGGATCCTTGCCCAGCCAGAAGATGCGGGCGCGGAACTCGCGGCCCACGCGGGGTTGGTTGGCTGGGTGGGAGGCGACTTGACCGCGCTCCACGAAGATCTGCTCAGACAGCGTCACGCTGGCGGAGCCGCCGGTCCCGACGACCGTGCGGGATGCGGGCCCTGGCCAGTCTTCGAACGTGCGGACCGTGCTACGACGCCCGCCGGGCTGGAAGATGAGCTCGTCGCCGGGGCGGATGGCGCCGGCTTCGACGCGGCCGGCGATGATGCGGCGATGGTCGAAACGATAGATGTCAGAGACCGGTAAGCGCAGGGGCAGGCCAGTGAGGTCGTCCTCGTGGGCAAAACCATCGAGGGCTTCGGTGACCGTCGGGCCCTTCCACCAGGGCATCAGGGCGGCGCGCTGGACGACGTTGGCGCCGTGTTTGGCGGCGATCGGGATGAAGTGGACGGCGTTGAGTCCGAGGGTCTTCAGGAAAACCGAATATTCGTCCACGATCTTGTGGTAGGTGGCCTCCGAGTGGTCGACGAGGTCCATCTTGTTCACCAGCACGACGAGTTGCTTCACGCCCAGAAGGGAGAGTAGGAACGCGTGGCGGCGGGACTGGTCCATCACGCCTTCCTTGGCGTCGATCAGGAGGAGGGCGGCGGAGGCGCTGGCGGCTCCGGTGACCATGTTCTTAAGGAACTCCTTGTGGCCCGGGGCGTCGATGATCGCGTAGGCGCGCTGCTTCGTGCGGAAGAAGATGCGCGTGGTATCGATGGTGATGTTCTGTTCCTGCTCTTCGATCAGGGCGTCGAGAAGGAAGGCGTATTCGAACTCCATGCCTTCGATGGCACAGTTCTTACGAACCTGCTCGATCTTGCCGTTAGGCAGGGAGTCAGTGTCGTTGAGGAGACGACCGACGAAGGTGGACTTGCCGTGGTCGACGTGGCCGACGACGACGACGTGCATCTTGCGATGGTCTTCGACGGAGGGAAGGGAGGTGCTCACAGGTTGGGAAAGGGATTGGGTGTTCATTATTATCGGGCGGCTCACATGAAGCCCTTGGCGCGGAGTTCCTGCATCGAGTTACGACCGACGTGGTCCTGGGCGCGACCGGCGCGTTCGCTGGTCTTGGTCAGCTTCAGTTCCTCGATGACTTCGTCGATGTTGCTGGCCGGGCTGTCGACCGGGTGC
>CAMBGQ010000008.1 GCA_945866215.1 Opitutus sp. GAS368
ACATATTTATCGATGGCGGCGGCGACTAAGAACCCCTCGAAGCGCGAGGAATAGGAAGGCAGGTCGGTGCCGCCTCCGCCGAGGGAGATGCGCAAGGGTGAACGAACGATGATCATGGAAGAAATCGGTTAGGCACGGGCGTCGTAGACCCAGCGGTTGGCCTCGAGCCACCGAAGGGTGCGGAGAATGCCCTCCGCGATGGTCAATTTCGGCCGCCAGCCGGTGGCCTGAATTTTGGCGGTATCGAGAAAGATAAAGGGGCTATCGCCGACCCATCCGCGCTCGCCGCCGGTATATTCCAAGGTGGGCTGCAGACCCAGGGCGCTGCAGATGTGACCGATGCTCGCGTTGACCTCCACGAACTCCGGCGTGCCCAGATTATAGACCTGGGTGCGGTGGCGGGCCGAGCGCGCCGTGTGAGCGGTGAGCACATGCAGCATGGCGTCCACGCAATCCTGCACATACAGGTAGCTTTTGCGCTGCCGGCCGTTACCAAGCACGCGCAACCGGTCGGGGTGGTCGATCAACTGCTGATAGAAGTCGAACACATGGCCGTGCGTATACCGTTCGCCCAGGATCGAGACGAAGCGGAACACGTAGGCCTCGTCGAGCTGCCCGCCTTCGGCATAAGCCGAGATGAGGCTTTCGCCGGCGACCTTCGAGGCGGCGTAGAGCGAGGTCTGGATTGGGAAGGCGTCGTTTTCCGGCGTGGGACGGTCGGGCGTCACCAAGGCCTCGCCATAGGTGGAACCCGTGGACGAAAAGGCGATGCGGCGGATGCCGTTGGCACGCATGGCCTCGAGCACGTTGAACGTCGCGATCGTGTTCTGCTCGAGATCCCGGCGCGGATGGGACCAACCGTCGCGGATATCGGCGTTTGCGGCGAAATGGAATACCGTGTCGCAGCCGGCCATCGCCGCCGTCATGCCCGGCAGATCGAGGGTGTCGCCGCGCGCCAGGCGAAAACCCGGCTGGCGCATCGCGCCCTCCAGGAACCGGAGCTGACCGGTCGAGAGATTATCCCAGCCCAAGACCTCATGGCCGTCGGCAAGGAGCCGGTCGGCCAGGTTGGACCCGATGAATCCGGCGACGCCGGTGACAAAAGCTTTCATGATAAAGAGGTGTTACTCGAAGATGAGGTTCACGGGCACGGCTTGCCGCAGTTGCCGCGTTCGGCGACTTTCGCGGGTGAAATTCAGCAGTCCGATAACGAGCACCGGAGGCCACATCCAGATGCGCAGAGCGAAAAGCTGCTGGAAGAACTCGCGGCCGCGACGGGTAAGCGCGGCGACCACCAGCGGGGCAGCGGCCTGAGAAAGCGGCTTCATGCGCAATTTCAAATAGGCGAACCAACCCAGACCGTAGCGCTGCCGTACCTCGGGGGCAAAGTGCCTATAGAAATCGCGAAAGTCCCGGTAAGAGCGCTGGTTCTTGCGGGAAGCCACGGCAACCTGCTGGCCATGCACACGCGTGAGGGTCCAGTCGTCGTTCACCATGGCGTAACCATTGGCTTGGACCAAACGAAGCCAGAAAAAGACGTCAAAGTGGACCCAGCGCGGATCAAAGCCGCCGAGCTGCATAAAAACGGAGCGACGGACGGCGGCCGTGGTCAAGGACGGTAGATAAGGCAGACTACCCTGACGCAAGGCCGGCCCGAGAGTCGAATCAGCCGGATGATAAGCATATTCAGGCTGAGCGTTCACGGGCGCGGCCATCCGCTCGGCGCGGGTCTCAATCACGCTCTGCCCTGCTTGATTACGATGCGTCTGCCCGTCGGCAAATAAGTGTGCGGGCTGATGCCCGATCAACGCGCACTCCTTCCCTTCCAGTCCGGCGATGACTCCGGCCAACGCCGCGATGGCTCCGGGTCGGAGCAGGTCGTCATGGCAGAGCAGCTGCACCCATTCCTGCCGGCAGAGCTGGACGGAGCGAGTCACGTTCTCCGCCTGACCGAGCAAGACTTCGCTCCGCACAAGGCGCACCCGGGAATCCTTCGCAGCAAATTCCCGGACGATATCGGCGGTCGCATCTGAAGAGCAATTATCAGCGACGACGATTTCCGCCAAGGCCGGCCCCTGACCTACCAGACTTTCCAAGGCTTCACGGAGGAAGTTAGCCCCGTTGTAAACGGGTAAGGCGACGGAAATTGTCATCGGCTTGATTGGCTGATAAGTTTCAGCTGCGGGACGGGCGTGACAAAGACTCCACCCGCCGCGAGATAGGCCTGCTGTTGGATGATGATTTCTTCGGCGAAATTCCAAACCAAGAGTAGCGCGAAGTCCGGCCGACGGGCGACCAGTTCCTCGCTGGAGACAATCGGGATGTGCGCCCCTGGGCTCAACTTCCCTTGCTTGTATGTACTGCGATCGGCAATGAAGCGGATGTGGCCCGAGGGCCGGCCCAAGTAGTTCAGTAAAGTGCTTCCTTTGGCCGAAGCACCATAGGCGGCGATGGTTTTCCCGGCCGCCTGCTGCTCATCAAGAAACTGGCTGAGCTCAGCCCGGATACTTTCTGCGGCGTTGTTAAATTGAGCGTAAAATGCCAAGCCATCGACCCCCAGCGCACGCTCCTGGGCCAGCGTTGCTGACACCTCGTTTTTTATGCGCTGGCGCCCAGCGTGGGCCACGGAAATACGCAATGAGCCGCCATGGATTTCTAGCCTTTCGACGTCAAAAATCTCGAGGCCGTGACGCGCGAAGACCGGGATCAGCGGGGTGAGATTCAGGTAGAAAATATGTTCATGATAGATGGTGTCGAACTCGACCTTCTGGAGCATATCCACTGCATAAGGGAACTCGAGGATGGCCCAGCCGTCCTCGGCGAGGAGCGCTTGAATTCCCGCGACGAAATCATTGATGTCCGGGGCATGGGCAAACACGTTATTCCCTAGAATGAGATCCGCCGGGCCTTGTTCGGCGCGGATGCGTTCGGCCGTCTGCTGGCCAAAAAATTCGCAGAGGGTGGGCACGCCCGCCTTGCGAGCAACCTCGGCGATATTGGCCGCCGGCTCCACCCCGAGACAGGGGACGCCCCGGTGCACGAAGTTTTTCAGCAAATACCCGTCATTACTAGCGACCTCGACGACGAAGCTTTTTGAACCAAGGGATTTTTCTTGGGTGTAGCGAGTCGCGGCTTCGGCGGCATGACGCAGCATGTGCGCAGAAAACGAAGAGAAATATACGTACTCGGCAAACATCCGCACGGGCGGGACCGTGAAGCCGAGCTGCATAAGCCAGCACTTCTCGCAAACCCGGACGTCCAAAGGGAACCGCGGTTCGGCGGTCACCGAGTCGTTCGGGGCGAGTAAATTATTGGCCAACGGCTGTAGCCCGAGGTCAATGACCAGGCTTAGTTCCGCCGAACCACATGCACGGCAGTGCTCGAGTATGCTCATGGCTGGTAATAATTATTCTCAGTGGCGGCAAGCATTGCCTCCACCGTCTTGGCAACGCCCGCCGTCAAAGAAGTCCGCACTATTTTAGGGGCCATCATTTGGTTTATTTTTTGGACCGAGGGGGCATAAAAAGGCGAATCATGGGCAGAGGGCGGACGGGCGTCATAGCGGGCCTCCAGCACTAATTGATGCCGCAGTAAGGCGGCCCCTACGCACTCCACGAACTGACGGACGGGAAGCACGACGCCGGAGCCGACGTTGGCAACCTCCCAGGAAGGTTGCCTCGAGGCGGCCAACCCGGAACAAATCAGCAGATTGGCGACATCGTCGACATAGCTGAAATCACGCATCTGCTCGCCGGAAGAGAGCAGCGCCGGGGCTCCCGCCCGCGCCGATTGGATTAGGTAGGGCGTCAGCCGCTGGGATGCTTCTCCCGGCCCGTAAATATTGAAAAGTCGTAACCAGGTCAGGGACAGCTGGGCCTTGAAACTTTCGGCGACCAAAGCTGCCGCGGCCTTGGATTCCCCATATGGCGAGCTGGGGCCGAGTGCATCGTCCTCCGTCAGCAGACGATGTTGGGACGCATATTCGGCTCCGGTTCCGGCGAGGATCACGCGGGGCGGGGCCGCCGACTCACACAGCGTTTGCAATAGTATGCGCGTGCCCTCGACATTCACCTCTCGGAGTTCGTTGGGCGCAATGGAACCAGAGGCACCTGCTGCGGCCAAATGCAGCACGTAATGTGGGGCAAAGCCTAACAGGCGTGAACGCCACGCCGAACCCTGACGGAGATCGCCCTCGTCGCCGCGATTCAACCCGCAGACCTGAGCGCCCCGGTGGTGCAGAATGCTCACCACCCTGCGACCAATGAAGCCGGTATCGCCCGTCACCAACCATCGTGTGTCAACCAGATCCATCATGAGGCCCAAGTCAGGTTTTGGGAACGTGCCGCCGCAACATAGGCGGCGATATCCGCCTTACTGGCCTCGAGCGAACTCAACTGCTCATACCAGCTCGCCGTGCGTTCCACCGTGTGCTGAAAATCCCAGACTGGCTGCCATCCCAGCACGCGCTCGGCCTTCGCGATGGAAAGACTGAGCCGCGCCGCCTCATGAGGGCCGGCCGGACCGGTCTCGATGCGGAGATCTGGCCAGACTCGGGCAAAGGCTGCGACCAGTTCGCCGACCGTCCGGACCGCCTCGGTCCGCGGACCAAAATTGTACCCGGAAGCGACCTCCGCCGGGACGCAGGCGCGCGACGGCGAGGCGAGGCACGCCCCTATCCAGAGATAACCCGACAGGGGCTCGAGAACATGCTGCCACGGCCGGGTGGCGGAGGGATTGCGGATCGCCAGTGTCCGTCCCGCAGCCCGAGCGCGGAGGATATCCGGTACAATCCGGTCCGCCGCGAGGTCGCCACCTCCGATGACGTTGCCGGCACGCGCCGAAGCGACCCGTACGGGATGATTGGCATCGAAGAATGAGCGCTGGTAGGATGCCACGGCCAGTTCCGCCATCCCCTTGCTCGCGCTGTAGGGGTCGCGACCGCCCATCGGATCGGCCTCCTCGTGCGGCCGGCCGGTCTCGAGGTTCTGATAGCATTTATCGGATGTCACCATCACCGCCGCGCACGGCTGCCGCAAATCGCGCAATGCGTCCAGCACGTGCACCGTGCCCATCACGTTCGTCGCCATCGTCTCTGTCGGAATCTCATAGGACAAGCGCACCAGCGGTTGCGCCGCGAGATGGAAGACAAAATCCGGCTGGTAGTCGGCGATTGAGCGGCGTACCGCCGCCGCGTCGCGAATATCCGCAAACTCCGACTCCAGCCGCGGGCCTAAAGAAAGCCCTCCGAATAAAGGCTGCGCACTATCAGGTGGAAGCGCGTAACCATGCACGTGCGCGCCGAGAGAGAGCAGCCATTCGGCAAGCCACGCTCCCTTAAAGCCCGTGTGGCCCGAAAGCCAGACGCGCTTCCCTTTATAAGCTTGGTCGAACATGGGTGTCACCAGACTTTCCAGGGAGCGGCCCCGGAAGCCCAGAGATTATCCAGCTGAGCCTTATCGCGCAGCGTATCCATCGGGAGCCAGAAACCTTGGTGGCGGAAGGCGTGTAACTGGCGTTGTTTAGCAAGGGCTTCCAATGGCGCCTTTTCCCAGACCGTGGCGTCATCTGCGATCAGGTCGAAGACCGAGGGCTCCAGAACAAAGAAACCTCCGTTGATCCACGAACCATCGCCTTGCGGCTTCTCCGCGAAGGCCTCGACGGTACCAGCGGCGGAAATGGCCAGGGAGCCGAACCGACCGGGCGGCTGCACCGCGGTAACCGTCGCCTTCCCGCCGTGCTGGCGATGGAAAGCGATTACCTCGGCCACCGGGATATCGCCCACCCCGTCGCCGTAGGTCAGACAGAAAGTCTCTGAGCCGACGAGCTCGCGCACACGACGGAGGCGTCCGCCCGTCATGGTCTGCTCCCCCGTGTCGACCACCGTGACCTTCCACGGCTCGGCATTGTGGCGCAGGACCGTCATCTGGTTGGCCGCGAGGTCAAACGTCACGTCCGAGTTATGCAGGAAGTAGTTCTGGAAATATTCCTTAATCATGTAGCCCTTGTAGCCGGCGCAGACGATGAATTCATTGATTCCGTGGGCGGCGTAGATCTTCATCACGTGCCAGAGGATCGGGTGACCGCCGATCTCGACCATCGGCTTGGGGCGCAGATGGGTTTCTTCGCTAAGGCGCGTGCCGAGCCCGCCGGCTAATATGATAGCTTTCATGGATGTAAAATTATTGCGGGGTCGGAAGCCCTGTTAATGGGCAGTTTGGAGCGACTCTGTCTAGGCCAAAGCCCGCAAGCGGTCACACACCGCCCGAAAATATAGATTATGGGAGGGTCGAATGGCCACCTCACGTGCGGCGCCGAGATGATGTGCGCCTCGCGGATGCCCGCGATTATCTGCCCTGAGAGCGGAAAATAGCCTATCGGCATGTCCCACCTGGACGGGCGCAGCTTGCTCATGGCCTGCGCGGGGGGACGAAAGTGGAGGCGGAACCACCGACGAGGAAAATATCTTTCATGGGAATTAAGATTGCCGGAGGGTGCGACGATAAATCCAGACGCAGCCCAGGGCGATCAGCGCCGTCGGGAGCAGCCCCCAGTAAAGTCCTTCGGTGTGCGCTACACTAATCTGGGCAAGCAACAAGACGCAGGTCGCGCCTGCAATACTGAGCCATGTGGGTGCGCTGAGCCAAATGCCGGAGCGCCAGCGAGCAAAGCCGATCATCAAACCCGCATAAATAACGTAACTACCACAGAAACCGAGTGCCGCGCCCAGCAGGCCGAAATCGGGGGTCAAGATTAGCGGGAGCACCACCATCACGGCGTTAACGGTGGCCTCGGACACGACGACGGCCGACGTAGAACCGCGCGCTAGCAGCCAATAGCCAAGCGGCCACGCGATGAGCCGAAGAAATATGCCCCAGACCATCCACGATAGCAACGGAATGGCGGCGTCAAACGAGTCAGCATAGAGCAGATGAAGACAGAAACGCCCCATCGTCAGGAGCCCCGCGAGCAAAGGTAGCCCCAACAATAGTCCGGCTTGAATCTGCTTCTCGGCGAGATGAGCCGCTTCCTTCTCATCACGGGCCTCAGATATCCGCCGGAAAAAATCAGCCCCCATTGCGACGATAACAAACCCTCCAAGATTACCCGCGATGGCGAAGGCAGCCTGATAATGCCCAGCAGATTCCAGCCCATAACCGCGAATGATGGTCAGTCGGACCAAGTAGGACGAAAGTTGGGCGAGCCAACCGACCGCCATGAGGGCGCCACCGAGATGCAATAACTGACGAATATCAGCCGCATTCGCTGGAACCGAATCCGCAGGATAATGCCGGCGGGCGGCTTGCCAAAGAGCGGCGGCGAGAACTGCGGCTGCCAATAAAATACTCAGGGCCACGCCGAAAGTGCCGCCGAAGTAGATCAACGGTAAGCCGAGGAGCAGTCCAGCGAACGCCCCAAAGACCTGAATTTTAGCCAAGGTCTTCAATTGTCCCGTTGACTGAAGGATGGCCGACCAAGCCGCTGATGCCACGACGCAAGGCACCGCTAGGCCAGCTATAGCGAGTTCAAGCGTATATTCATCCGAAGCAAAAGTGACGCGGCCCATTGGCCAGAACAAGATCAGCGCGACTGCCAGACCGAGCCAGCTGAGCCAGCGACCCAGGTATCGCACGGCTGAAACCCTAACCGGTCTCTCCGCTTCCGAAGCGCCGGCGATGACGCGTACTCCCGAAGCGGATAGACCCCAGGCGACGAAAGATGAGATGTTTCCACTGAAGGAATTTAGCACACCAATGAGTCCGATGCCTGACGCCCCGAAGACCATCGCTACCACCTTTGCGCGGACAAATCCGGCAGCGAGCGAGACGACCTGGGCTCCGCCCATGAGCGCACTGGAGCGGAGGATGCGAGCGAAGGGCACGGTGTTTACTTAGATTTTCCAAGACGCTCGAGGCGGTAAGAGCCATCGAGGATGCCTTGGGTCCAGGCTGGATGGTCGAGATACCAGCGGACAGTCTTGCGGAAGCCGCTCCGGAAGTCTTCCTGCGGAGACCAGCCGAGTTCGGCGCGGGCGCGGCGGGCGTCGACGGCGTAGCGAAGATCGTGACCCGCGCGATCGGTGACGAAAGCGATCGCGGTGTCGTGCTTCTTGCCATCAGCGCGCGGACGGAATTCGTCGAGCAGACCGCAGAGTTCGCGGACGAGGTCGATATTCCGGCGTTCGTTGTCGCCGCCGATGCAATAGGTGCGGCCTGGGACTCCCCTCTCCGCCGCAGCGAGTAGCGCGCGGGCATGGTCGTCGACAAAGAGCCAGTCACGGATGTTCTCTCCCTTTCCGTAGACAGGAATAGCTTCTCCGCGTAGCGCCTTGAGGATGACGACCGGGATGAGTTTCTCGGGGAACTGATAGGGGCCGTAGTTATTCGAGCAGTTCGTCACCACGACCGGCAGGTCGTAGGTATCCATCCAGGCGCGGGCGAGGTGATCGCTGGCGGCCTTGGAGGCGCTATAAGGAGAGTGCGGGTCGTAAGCGGTCGTCTCGTTGAAAGCGGGGGCGGATGGACCGAGGGAGCCGAAAACCTCGTCGGTCGAGACGTGGACGAAACGGAAAGTATCCCGAGAGGAGCCGGAAAGAGTCCGCCAATAGCCGAGCGCGGCCTGCAGGAGGGTAAACGTTCCGGTGATATTAGTGGAAATAAATTCTCCAGGGCCATCGATGGAGCGGTCGACATGGGACTCGGCCGCAAGGTGCAGGACTTTGTCGGGGCGGGCATCCATGAAGACGCGACGCATGGTCTCGGCGTCGCAGATGTCAGCCTGGATAAAAGTGAAGCGGGGCTGGCCAAGCAGGTCGACGAGCGACGACATATTGCCGGCGTAGGTCAGCTTATCGACGACCGTGATCTCGTGTCCGGCGGCATGCGCGAGCCGGGTGAGATTCGATCCGATGAAGCCGGCGCCGCCGGTGATGAGGAGTTTCATGGGGTTTCTGCTGCTGACTTAGGCATTTGGCTTTAACGCCTCGAAGCCGAGCGCGCCTTCCCAGCGATGCAAGGACTCTACTTCGGAAAAATCCTTATACGCGGAATCTCCAAACTGCGCCCGGCGGACGGAGACAAAGCCCGCGGTGGTCAATTCCGCCGACATAGCGGGATAGTCCCACATCCAAAGATGGAAGGAGCGAGAAAAGAGCCTCCGGAGTTTTTCGATCCCGTAAGGGGTTTCTTCCAGGCCCATGTGCGTGTCACGGATGAATTTCAAGGCGGCGGCGGGATCAGTGTCGCAAGAGTCAAGATACTGACGACAGATGAAACGGATATCTGGCAAAACCGCCCGAAAACTTCCGCCTGGTTTTAATATCCGGAAGGTTTCCTTTAGGGCGATCCGGCAATCTCCCAGCGAAAGATGCTCCAAAGTGTGAGAGCAATATGCGAGATCGGCCGATCCGGAATCTACCGGGAGCCCCTTGACCACGTCGCCGTAGACGACGGTTTTGGGATACGGTGCCCCGCGGCGAGCCAGGGGCAGCAGGTTGAGGAGCGGCATTCGTTGCAGTCTCAGCATGGGACTAGAATCGAAATTTCGCCAATTCGAGGGTCCGCAGAGACCTGCGCCATATTGAATATTGATACTCATGGATGTAGAATTGGGGTGGGTGGTAGGGCAGCAAAGGGTTGAACAGCAGTGCAAGGGTGCAAATGCGGGATACAGAGAACTTTTCGGGTCACAGGTCTCGGCCGTCGGGAGCCAGGTTCAGGTGTTCAGGTTCGGGTACAGGTTCGGGATCTGAATTTCACCCCCCTACCCGCACCTGTCCCTGACGGCCCGCACCTGAGACCTGAGGGCCGAGACCTGGGACCCGAAACTGTTTCTTGCAGACTAAGTCAGCACGCAGTGCTGACCCTACCTGTTAAATGTCTTCACGACCGTGGTTATCACGCGGTCGCGATCTTCGGAGGACATGCCGGCGCCGGAAGGGAGGCAGAGGCCTTGGTCGAAGAGGCGTTCGCTGATTTTGCCGCCATGCATCTCGGCAGAAGCAAAGACGGGCTGGAGGTGCATGGGCTTCCAGACGGGACGGGCTTCGATGTTCTCAGCCTCGAGCGCGAGACGGACCTGCTCGCGGGTGACTCCGGCGAGGACGGGATCGATGGTGAGGCAAGTGAGCCAGTGGGTCGATTGTCCCCACGAGGCTTCGGGCTGCATGGTCACGCCGGGCAGAGTCTTGAACGCTTCGGCGTAGGCTTTGAAGTGTCCACGACGCCGAGAGACTTTGCCGGAGAGACGCGTGAGCTGGCCGAGGCCGATACTGGCCGAGATATTACTGAGTCGGTAGTTATAGCCGATGGTAGAATGCTGATAATGCGGAGCGGCGTCGCGGGCCTGGGTAGCGAGGAAGCGCGCTTGCTTGGCCAATTCGGCATCATCGGTAACGAGCATACCGCCGCCACCGGTGGTGATGATTTTGTTGCCGTTAAAGGAATGGATGCCAGCGAGTCCGAAAGAACCAGGTGAAGCTTCGCCATAAGTCGCGCCAAGCGCCTCGGCCGCATCTTCGATGAGCTTTACGCCATGTTTATCACAACAGGCTTTGATGGGCGTGATATCAGCCGATTGGCCATACAGATGCACGAGGACGAGGGCCTTGGGCGTCTTGCCGACCTTGGCCTTCTGCTCGATGACCGCGCACGCCAGCGCGGGATCGATATTCCAGCTAAGTTCTTCGGAATCGATGAAGACGGGCTTGGCCCCGAGATAGGTAATGGGCGCGGCGGAGGCGACGAAGGTCAGCGAGGAACAGAGGACTTCGTCGCCTGGACCGACGCCAGCGAGTCGCAGAGCAAGATGCAAGGCCGCAGTGCCGGAAGAAACAGCGACGGCATGTTTCGAGCCGACGAGTACAGCGAAATCTTGTTCGAAGGCATCGAGATTGGGCCCGGCAGGTGCAATCCAATTGGATTGGAAAGCTTCTAGGACGAGTTCAATTTCGGTACTACCTACGTCTGGAGGGGAGAGGTAAAGGCGAGGGAGAGACATGAGATTAAGGGGGTAAAAGCTTCGGGTGGCAGGTGGCGGCCTCAGGTGGCGGGTGGCGGGAAAGGCGAATGCTTAGCGCCAAAGGGAAACCGGAGACTGGATAGTTAGCTGAGGTAAAAGTTTCGGGTGGCGGGTGGCAGCCCCGGGTGGCGGGTGGCGGGAAGTGCCTAGGACGCAGTGAGGAGTGTCTGTGATTTAACGGAAGGTCAGAGAGACAATAGTGACTCTATGTGTGCTGCACCTGTTGAACTTCGTGTCCTTGTTCTAGCGAATGAGCTTTCCGAAAGAATCTATCGCCTAACTGATGGCCGCGAATATCGGGGAGACGGCGTGCTGAGGAATCAGATTCGAAGGGCGGGGCTTTCTGTCTCCAGCAATATCGCCGAGGGCGACGGAAGGAGATACAGCAAGGAAGGGATGCGGTTCTTTCAGATTGCGATCGCCTCGGCCGAGGAATGCAAAAGCCAGCTTAGCGTAGCAGGCAAACTGGGCGCTATTCCCCGAGATGAGGCAGCGCGCGCGATTGATGACTTTTCCGTTGTTTGCAGGATGCTGAATCGGCTCATCGTGTCCCGTAAATCTAGGGGCGACGGCCTAGAATAGCCCGCCACCCGAAATGGGCCGCCACCTGCCACCCGAGGCTGCCACCCGCCACCTGAAACTGTTCATTCCTACTTCCACTTCTGATCCACAAACACTCCCAGCCTGCTAAGCTCGTTAAACAGTATGCTGTTCGCGGGATCTGCAATTAATTCCTCGACCCTTTGGCCGCTGGAGATGCGGACAAACATCTGCTCATTTTTCTGATTAATTCCATACGCCCGAATATCTTTCCAGACGAGGGGTAAGCGTTCGAGTCGACCAATAATTCCATTCCTCCAACCGGCTTGCTGATCTTGGTAACGATTAGGTTCACCGTTCACGAGATGCCAAAAGGCGACATTCTGCTTCCCTCCGTTGGGCACGATATATTGGCCATATTCATACGGCAGGAGCTCGCGCTCCCCCACTCTGCCGGGCACGGCGTATAGTCGCTCGGTACGTACGCAGCCGTTATTCACCCAGCATGAATCGGGATTATGCGAGCCGGCATCGACGACCGATACTTTGCCGGGCTCCCAGTAAGCGACGTAGACGAGCATCTGGACGCCGCCACGGGAGTAAAGGACCTGCTTTGCCTGGCTGAAATTAAGGATGCCCTGCGCGCTGGCCAGCGCGGCCGATGTGCCCGCAATGGGAATCTCGCGACGCGTCCAGCCAGGGACTTCCGGCAAAGTCGCCCCGAGCTCGCCAGTAAAACCCCGCGGGCGCGCCGGCGCGAACTCCGAAAGGAGCACGAGGGCCAGCAGGCCGGCCAGCATGACGCCACCGAAGATGAGCAGGGCTTTCCGCATGTCAGAGGATTCGCGCCGGAATACCGACGACGGTGACGCCCGCCGGGACATCTCTCACGACGACGGCGCCAGCGCCGACGATCGAACGACTGCCGACGGACTTGCCGGGGATGATGCTGGCCCGGCTACCGAGAAAGACGCGGTCCGCCACGCGCACGTGGCCGGTGATATCACACTGGGCGCTGAGTGAGGTCCAAGGTCCGAGCGAAGCATCGTGGCCGATAGTGGAATTGAGGTTCACCATGGCGAAATCGCCGATTTCGATATCAACGGAGAGGATGGCCCCGGGGCAGATGACCACGCCTTGGCCGAGTTTCACCCGGGCGCCGAGATGGGCTTGGGGGTGGACGAAGGTAAGAAATTCCGCCCCTGCGGCGACGAGCGGCGCGACAAGCTGCTCCTTGAGCGAGGGCATGCCGAGGCCAGCGAGGTAGACGGTGTCCGCCGAGGGCTTGTGGCCGGCAAGCGCATGCACGGGTGCGAAGCGTCCGAAAGGGGCGAGGGCGTCCGCGTTGTCGTCCAGAAAGCCAGCCAAGGTCCAAGCACGGCCGCAGTCCGGATGCTGGCTGGCCCAGACGTAGAGTTCGCGGCCGAAACCGCCGGCGCCGACGATCAGGAGTTTTTTCATGAGAGGGAGGAGTTAAGATTAAGGATGTCAGCGACGGTGCGACAGGCCCGGACCTGCGCGCCGGTGATCTCGAGGTCATGGACATGCTCGAAGTGCGAGACAACAAGAAGGATCGCGAGAGAGTCCCACTGCGGCAAGGCCGCGAGGACCGTGGCTTCGTCGGCTTGCGCGAGCGCATCGACATCGGTCCGGAGGGCGGCCAGCTGTTCGGCGCGGGTCATCGAGGGAGGGAAAGAATGGGGGCAATGGTCAGCGGGCCGATTTCGCCGGCGAACGCACCCCAGGAGAGGCCGACGCCGAAGCCGCAGCCGACGATCTTCAGCGGTCCGGCTTCAAGTCGGTCGGCGAGGCCGTGAATCAGGGCACAAGGAATCGAAGCGGAACTCTGGTTACCGAAATGTTCGACGACCGACATAGGAGTCTGGGCTTCGGAGAAGCCGGTCTTCTTCGCGAGGGTGGACAGGATGAAACGGTTGGCCTGGTGCAGGACCAGGGCATCGGTCGTCGCCGGGCTATAACCGGCGTGACGCATCACGGACTCGATCGCCCCAGGCACCTCGCGAAGGGTGAAGCTGAAGACATTGGGCCCGTTCATGACGAGATTAGCCTCGTGGGTACGGTTACCTTCAGCATCCGTACGCTCGGTGAGCGGCCCGGCGGGCTGACGTGCCCCGCCCTGCTTCACCATGATGGCTTCGGCGCCAGAACCATCAGCCCCGAGGACGAAGTGCAGCGGCGTGGAACGTCCGGTTTTCTCGATAAGCGTGGCCGAGCCGGCGTCGCCGAACAGCGGATCGGCCGAGCGGTCTCCCGGATTAGTGAGGCGGCTGAGCGTATCGCCGGCGCAAAGCAGCACGCGGGCGGCGCCGCCGTGCGCACAGAGCAAGGACGCCTGGTGTAGCCCGGTAACCCAGCCGGAACAACCCATTGCCAGATCGTAAGCCGGGGCCGATTTGCTCAGGCCGAGGCGACCATGCAGGAGCGAGGCGTTATTGGGCTGCGGGTAATCCGGGGTCTGGGTGACGAAGATGATCGCGTCGATGGAGCTGGCGTCCAAGCCCATCTCGGAGAGCAGGCGTGTGGTCGCATCCGCACAGAGATCCAGGGCGGTGATACCTGCGATGGCGACGCGACGTTCGCGAAGACCGATGGTCTTCGCCGTCCGCTCCAGCGCAGCGCGGTCAATGCCCGCAGCCAGACCGTCCGCGATAAAATCGCGCACGACCGATCCCGTCGTCACGGCGAGACCAGCGATGCGGATATTAGAGAGAGAGGAGTGCATTTTGGTTTAGGGGACAAGCTGGCAAGTGGGCATGTGGGCAAGGGGCGACGAATCGTTTCAGGTGGCGGGTGGCGGCCTCAGGTGGCGGGTGGCGGGCTATTCATTTCCTGCCACCTGGGGCCCGGGGCCGCCACCCGCCACCCGAAGCTGTTTCTTGGTAGGGCTGACCATCCTTGGTCGGCCGCGGTCGAGCAGGGATGCTCGACCCTACCCAAGGCTGCTAGGACAGCACGTGGTGCTGTCCCTACCTGTTAGCGCCCAGCAAACTGCCTGACCCAGGACTCAAGGCACAGAATACCGAGGAGCGGATAAGCGGCGTCGATTTCGCCGCGCTTATCGGCTTCGAGTAAGGCGATCGCGCCTTCGCCCGAGAAGAGTCCGGTCGCATCGAGGCGGCCAGAGTGAGCGAGCTCGCGCAGGCGCTTGCCGTATGCCCCATGGATAAGCTGACGCAACGGCAGGCCGAACCCGGACTTGGGACGTGTGATGATCTCGTCGGGGAGCACACCGCGCATGGCCTGGCGGAGGACGAACTTAGATTCGCCTCCGCGGAGCTTGAGTGCATCCGGGAGGCGCTCGGAGAAGGAGACGAGATCCGGATCGAGGAATGGCACGCGGACCTCGACGCCGTGGGCCATGGCCATCTTATCGGTGTAGTTGAGGTTATGGTCCGCGAGAAAGTGGGAGCGCTCGAGGTGGAGCATCTGGTTCAGACGGCTGACGCCAGAGGGCAGGCCATCCAGGGAGTGTAAGAGCAAGTCGACAGGGCGATGCGTTCCCATGCTTTCGCGCAACAAGGGACTCAGCGCAGGAGATAAAGCTTCTTGTCCGATCCAGAGGAAGTAGCTGGCGAGACGTTCGGCGGGAGCCTCATCGGCGTAACGGAAAAGCTTGGCCAGTCGGCGGCTCAGCGGAACGGTCGTGGAGGTGGAAGCGAACCCGCGGCGGAGGAGGACCCGCGCGGAAGCCGGCGCCCATCCCCAATAACGTTCGGAGCGCAGCGCTAAATGCCGACGGTAACCAGTAAAGAGGTCGTCGCCACCGGCGCCGGAGAGGAGCACTTTTACCCCTTGACGACTCGCATGGCGGCAAATCGCCTGCGCAGCAAAGGCGGCGACATCGGGCGTAGGCTCGTCGAGCGTCCAAACTAAAGTGTCGATATCATCGATGGCCCGGGCGTCGAAGTCGGCCACCTGTAAAGTCGTCCCGAGATTCGCGCTCATCCGCTGGGCGAACGGGAAGTCTTCGGCGAAACCTTCGGCGGAAAGACCCTTAAGTTCCGCAGCACCGATAGTGTAACAAGGGTATCGTTCCGGACTCCCAAGCGCCTTCACTGCATAATGCGCGATGGCCGAGGAATCGAGCCCGCCCGAAAGGAAACCTCCGAGCGGGACGTCAGAGACGAGCTGACGGCGGACGGCTTGGCCAAGATAATGACGGCACGCCTCGACGGCGTCCTTCTCCTTGAATGGCTGGATCTCCTGCGCGTAGTGCGCGGGGACGAAACTGGCCGTATGCACGCTGCCGTCGGAGCGCCATTCGGTGAACGTGCCGGGGAGAAGTTTGCGGACGCCTTTCGCCGGCGTGAGCTCGCCGGGAGCGTAGAGGAGCGTGAGGTAGGCCGAGATCGCTTCCGGATCGAGGCTCCAGTCGACGCCGGGAATACCTTTCAGCGACTTGAGTTCCGAGGCGAAGACGCGACCTTCAGGCGTTGCCGCCCAATAGAGCGGCTTCACGCCAGCGGCATCTCGCGCAAGCAGGAGCTTCTGCTCAGCGGGAACCCAGGCGGCGAAGGCGAAGATACCGTTGAGCCAGGGCAGGCACTCGGTGCCATAGCACGCGAGGAGATTGGCCAGCACCTCGGTGTCGCTGTCGCCGCGGAAGGCGATGCCGCGACGCTCAAGGCGGACGCGGAGTTCGCGATAATTATAAATCTCGCCGTTGAAGCTGAGCACCACCCTTCCAGATGCATCCGGCATCGGCTGTGCGCCGGTCGACGAGAGATCGAGGATTGCGAGCCGCACATGCGCCAAGCCCGCCTGCGCGTCGTGCCATTCGCCCGACCCGTCAGGCCCGCGATGGCCTTGGGCACGATTCATCTGACCCAGCAAGGTGGGCCTGAAACGACCGACATATCCGGCGATGCCACACATGGTCAGGCGCGGGACGGAGCCTCCACGTAGATTCGCATGGTCGCCCGGGCCAAGGCTTCCCAATCGTGGACGCGATGCGCGTGGGCCTGACCGGCGAGGCCCTGGGCACGGGCGCGGGCGGGATCCGCAAGTAATGGTGCCAAGGCCGCGGCGAGCGCGTCGGCGCCCTGCTCGCACTGAATGAGGGCATGCGTGGCCGCGGCCTCGGCCATATAGCAACCGCGGGTGGCGACGACGGGTAGGCCGGCCGACATGGCTTCGAGGATGGCTAGGGCCATGCCCTCGGATTCGGAGGCGTGGACAAAAACATCCGCCGCCGCATAGGCCGCGGATTTGGCGGCCTCGTCGAGGAAGCCGAGCCAGTGCACGCGCGCCGCGCAACCGCAGGCGCGCACAATGCGGAAGAGTGCCTCACCATAGTCAGGCTCGGCTGTGGGCGAGCCCGCGATGAAGAGGTGTGGCGCCGAAGCGCCCAACAGGCTGAGTGCTTGAATGATGTCTTCTAGGCGCTTCTTGGGCGTGATACGTCCGATGAAGAGCATGACCCGGTCTGAGGCGTCCAACCCGTGGCGGCGCCGTAAAGCGAGACCCTGCTCCGGAGAGGCGACCGTGACCGATCGGATACCGTTGGGGACGACATGAATCGGCGCGGTGATGCCGAGCGAAATGAGCTGATTACGCTCGAGCGGCGTGAGCGCGAAGACACCGGCGGACTTATTCAAGTTTGGGCCACTCGCGGCGCGGATATAAAGGCGCTTCTTCAGCGACTTCGGACTCCAATCCGAGAAGAGCGCGGGATCGAGGGCGCCATGCGGGTGATAGAAGGCCTTGAGTCCGTGCTCCGCAGCCGCGGCGCCGACCTGCAGGTTGAGCGGGTTGAAGGTATTGTGCGCGTGCAGGATGGCTGTCTTCGGTAGGGTTGCGATCTCCTGCCTGAGCCGGAAGGAACGGGCCAAGCCCAGTAAAGGGTTGGAAGCGAAGTAGCGGATCGGCAGCTCGTCGAAGATTTCCGTTGAACCCGCGCGCAGCGCGTCCGGCGTCCAGATCTCGACGTCCGCGCCCAGGCGCCGCTGCGCCGAAGCCAGCTCGAATACCATCTTTTGCACACCTCCGGCATAAGCACCGGGAAGGCATTCATAGACGAGGTGACGGATGGAAGGCACGGGGCAGGAGGACACGAGGGCCGGAGAGATACGCTTAGAAGAGGCTTAGAGGGACGCAGGAGTTGAACAGTTGATCGGTTGGCCAGTTGGCCAGGGAGACGAACTAGCTGGCCAGTTGACAAGTTGACTAGGGGGCAAGGGAGGAAACGTTTCGGGTGGCGGGTGGCAGCCTCAGGTGGCGGGTGGCGGGAGAAAGATGGCACCCAAGGGGAGGCCGGATGATTGGCTGGGGATATTATGACCGAAGCAAACTTTCCGGTTCCCGGTCTCCCTTTGAGTGCAAGTTATCCTGCCACCTGGATCCCGAGGCTGCCACCTGCCACCCGTAGCGATTATCTTCCTTGGATTTGCTGCCGGCGGGCCTCTTCTTGAGCAATCTCCTCTTCTTCCTCGCCGGCGAGTGGATCGGCGGCGGGGCGATCTAGGGATTTCTTGGCGAAGCCGGGAATCATGTGGCAGATAAGGGCGAACAGCATCGGCATATTATGCACGATGGTGAAAAGAAAAATGGAAAGTAGGCCGTCCCGGAAGGTCTGCACGAGCGCCATAAAGATGACGAGATAGACGTAGCGGCTCAGGCGTTGCATCGGCCCGGTCACCGCATGGAGGCAATAGACCGTCAGCAGATAGCCCATCAGGGCCGGGATTAGGAAGAAGCCGGCGTAGCCGAAATTGAGGTACGATTCGCCGAGGTAAGTAATGATGCGCCCCTCGGCAGCGTAATTGCGGCCGGAGGTGGTGATTTCCTGCACGTGGTCGGCTAGGCCCGGCTTACCGGGCCACCACGCACGCGGAATCGGCAGGGTGATGATGGCCACGTAGGTCGAGCCTAGAAACTTTCGCCCATTATAGTCGATCAGGGTAAGGCCACCTGCGAACTGGTCGAGGAACTCTTCGGTGGCCGCATCTTCCTTATCCTTACCTCCGAAGGTGAACGATTGGGCCAACAGTGCAACGGCGTCCTGCGTGTCGCCATTTTCTACCGCTCGACCGATGTATTTGAGGCGCGGGAAGACGAGGAAGACGCAGAGCAGCCCGACCAAAATTGGCCAGGTCGGCCAACGGCGACGGGTGGTCTGCAGGTAATAGCCCACAAAGAACAACAGCGGAAGCACGAGCATGAACCGGTGATAGCCCTGCAAGGCGACGCTCCCGAGGAAGAAGACGACAAGCCCGAAGAGATACCAGCGGAAGCCGAAGGCAAAGACGAGGAGCCCAAGGGCACCGATGGGCCACATAGCGGCGACCTGCAGGTAGTTGCTTGCGGCGCTTTCCGACAATAAGTTGAACGCCTCGGCCTTAACGCCGAAGAAGAAAAAAGCGCCGATGGGTAGGCAGCAAATGCCGATGGCGCGCGCGATATTGGGGTTCATCACCCGGCGCACAACGGGGCGCTCCGCCTTGGCGTCGAAATACCGATGGGCCAGCCAACTGGCGAAGGCGAAGACGATCAGGCCGATATCCGCCCAGAGCATGGCGCGGCTAATCTCCTCGGGGGTGATGGCCTCTCTATTTGACTGACCAGTATACATCAGCGGCGCGCCGTTGATGAGCTGAAACAGGCGGTGGCTAAAGCTGTAGAGATGGAACAGCAAGTAGGCCGTCAGCGGATGCCAGAACGCCATGTACCGGAACATCACGAAGATGACCGTGGCGATGACGATGACGTCGAGCAGGAGGTAGGGGAGGAAGGAATCCACGAGTGGAGAGACGATTGAGTTTCGGGTGGCGGGTGGCAGCCTCAGGCGGCGGGTGGCGGGAGAAACATGTCACCCGAAGAATATAAATGAAGCAAACTTCCCGGCTCCAGGTCTCCCTTTGAGTGCAAGTTATCCTGCCACCTGGAACCCGGGGCCGCCACCTGCCACCCGGAACTTGTTATCTTTTACCTCACTTTCTTCATCCTCTCGCCGCTGACGGAGGGGACGAAGGTGACGCGGGTGGGAATTTTATGACGGGCGAGGTGTTCGCGACAGGCCGTACGAATGGCGGAGCGTAAGGCTTCCTGATCGGTCGTAAAGCTAACGACATCAACGGCGACGGTCTGACCGGTGAGCGGATGGGCTTCGCCGTGCACACGGCAATCGGCGACACCTGGGACGCCGAGGACGACGGATTCGACTTCGGCGGGCATGAGCTTCTCGCCACCGACATTAATCATCTCGCCCATCCGACCGAGGATCCGAATCGTGCCGTTAGGCCCCTGCTCTACTTTATCGCCCGTGCGGAACCAGCCATCAGCGGTAAAACGTTCGTTGCTGGCGTTGAGATACCCCGCGATTTGCGTGCGGCTGCGGAGCCAGAGCTCATCATCGATGACCTTCCATTCGAGATCCGGGTCCTCGAAGCGCAGGAAGGTGGAACCAGCCTCGGGGCTTACCGTCCGGGTGATGCCGGTCTCACTGGTACCGAAGGTCTGGATGAAACGGACCCGGGGGAAGGCGGCCTTCAGGCGGACAAGCAGGCTCTCCGGCATCGGCTCGGTGCCGTAAGTGATGACGCGTAATGAGGCGAGGTCGCCGGCGACACCGGCGGCGAGGAGTAGGTTCAGGAATGTCGGCGAGGCTGGGAGGATAGCAACGTGATGCCGGGCGATGGTCGCAGCAACGTCCGCGGGTGAGCGTGAGGCAGGGACGGCCAGCAAGGAGCCCGCGGCGAGCGTGTTGAGTAACGTGTTCAGGCCTCCGATGTGGTCAAAGCCGAGAAGCGCCAGCATCGCGAGGTCGCTCTCATGACGCGATTCATAGGACGCCAGCAGCTTGCCGAAATTCTGCACCATCGCCTTGGGGGCTCCGCTGGTGCCGCTGGAGAAGAGGATGAGTCCCGGGAATCCCTGATCCCGTAACTGCTGGAACAGCGGGTGAGCGGAAGGCTCGTCGACCCGCGGGAGGAGCTTCCATTCCAAGGCGTCGGCGACTATAATCCACTGGGCGTTAATCAGCGCGAGCTTGGCCGGGTGCTCGGCGGCATTACCAGAAAGCGGCGCCACGAAATGGCCAGCTTCCGCAAGGGCGAGCAACCATGCCGTCGAGGCGGGGCCATGCTCGCCGACGAGGCCAAAGACGGTGGGGCGATCGAGCTTGAGCTGCACAAGTTCGCGACGCGCCTTGGCGATTAGTTCGGTAAGCTCGGCATACGTCACGACGCCCCACTCTCCGGCCAAGGCAGGCTTGGCGGAGTAGGAAGAGAAGCGGGAGAGGAGAGACATTTGAATCAGATTTCGTTTCGGGTGGCAGGTGGCGGCCTCAGGTGGCGGGTGGCGGGAGAAAGATGGCACCCAAGGGGAGGCCGGATGATTGGCTGGGGATATTATGACCGAAGCAAACTTCCCGGTTCCCGGTCGACCTTTGAGTGAAAGTTATCCTGCCACCTGAATCCCGGGGCTGCCACCTGCCACCCGAAACTTTGTCCTAAAATTCGCCGAAATACTCCACACTGCCGGATTTAAGATCGGCGGCGGAGAGACGGCTCATGAAGAAATCCACGGCTTGCGCCATCGTCGTTCCCTCCGGGCGACCGATAGCGTCATTAATCTTGGACAAGGCCGCCTTCGGGACGGCGCGCGTGAGCTTGGTATCGACCGGACCGAGACCCAGCGCCACGACGCGGACGCCTTGGGTCGCCAATTCCTTGGCAGCGACTTTAGTCAGGGCTTCGACCGCGGCCTTGCTCGCGACATATGCCGCTTCGCCTTCGAGCGACAGCGGTACGGCGACGGTGGTCAGGTTGACGACCAGTCCGCCGCGCTGGCGGACCATCACCTTGCCGACGGCCTGAAGGCAGTGAAAGGTGCCGAGATAGTTCACGCGCATGAGGTTCTCGGCGACAGATCCGGGCGTGAGCAGGAAAGCATTCAGCGCCGCGGCCCCGGCATTATTGATCAGTAGGTCAATCCGACCGGACTCGGCGACGATCGCCACGGCAGCACGGACGGACAACTCGTCGGTGACATCGACGGCGTGTGCGCGGAAGCGCTCATGCGTGATTGTCTGCGCTCCGCGGGCGAATCCATGCACGGTCCAGCCGTCGGCCAGCAATCGTTCAGCCAAGGCGAGGCCAAGGCCTTGGGAGGTGCCAGTGATGAGAGCGGTGGGCATTTGATTTATAGGGGGCAAGTTGGCACGTGGGCACGGGGACAAGGGGAGAGACGGAGGCAAAGCTTCGGGTGGCGGGTGGCAGCCTCAGGTGGCGGGTGGCGGGGCTAAATATTTCCTGCCACCTGGACCCCGGGGCCGCCACCTGCCACCCGGAAATGGTTAGGGTACCAGGCCTCTTACTTGCTGGTTATCTCCACGATATACTCCGCGAGTAAATCTACTCGTCGGAAGGGCGAGGTAAGCCGGCTCATGGCTTTTTCGTCAGCCAGGGTAACGGTCTTGCCGGTGGCGACGCGGATATCTTCCTCGAGATCGGCGATGAGCGTGACGAGTCCGATGCTATCCAGCGCAGCAGTTTCGCCGAAGAGGCGGGTTTGTCCGTCGGCCTGTTCGAGGGCTGGTTTGCCGAGTTCTTTTCCGAGGGCGGCGAGGCGACGGAGCACGAGGGCGAGGGCTTGTTCGCGGGTAAGCATAAATTAGAGGGGAATAGCTTCGAGGGTCGCGATGAAGCGATCGGCCAAGAGCGGGCGGGCGAACTCTTTTTCCGCGAGGTCGCGGCCGGCGTCTCCCATGGCGCGCCGTCCTGCCGAATCGGCGGCGAGAGATTGGAGCGCGTCGGCGAAGGCGGCGACATTGCCCGGCGGGACGACGATTCCGCAACGATACTCCGTGATGAGGCCGGCGAGCCAGCCGGGGTAATTGTTTACCACGGGAATCCCAGCAGCGATATAATCGAAGAACTTATTCGGAGAAGTACCGCGGTAGAAGGCAGGGATGTCCTTCAGGACCATCAGTCCGCAATCGAGCGAGGCGGTGATGGCGCCGAGCTCAGTCTTGGGAACGGGCGGGAAGAAGAGACAGTTCGTGAGGCCGAGTTTCGTCGCTTTGGCCGCAAGCCGTTCCTTCTCCTTGCCGTCGCCGATGAAGGCGAACTTCACGCGGGTATCACCGCGGCGTTTGAGTTCTTCGGCGACGTCGAGCAGCGCGTCGAGTCCGTTGGCGACGCCGTGGGCGCCAGTGAAGCCGGCGACGAAGTCATCGGGCCCGATGCCGGGCAGGGTCAGGCGCGCGCGCTTGGCCGGATTGAAGACCTCGAGGTCGCAGCCGTTGGGAATCATGGCGACCGACTGACGTTCGTCGGCCCGCGAACGGATGCCTTCGACGATCCCAGGCGAAAGGCCGATGCAGGCGTTGGCCGAACGGTAACCGAGGAGCTCTAGGAGCGACATACCTCCGAGGAGGAACGGATTACGCAGGCCGAGCGCCCGCGGAAGCTCCGGCCAGAGATCGCGGACCTCAAAGACGAAGGGCTTACCCCGCAGCCATTTGGCAGCGAGACCTGGGATGACGGCCGTGATCGGCGTCGAGGTGGCAAAGACCAGGTCGCAATCCAACGTGAGCGCAAGGCGGACGGAACGCAGGGCGAAGCGGACGTAGGCGAGGCCGCGTCGCACGAGCGAATCGCGATTCGAATAGGCGAGCGGGAGTGAGATGACGTCTATGCCGTCGACATTACCACGATGCCAACCCTTGGCTTCGTCATAAGGAAGGTCCAGCCCGCTGAGCTTATGGGCACCGCAGATCATCGTCACCTGATGCCCACGCGCGATCAGCGCCCGCGCGAATTCATAGGAGCGCGTACCGGACGAACCCTGAGGGGTCGCGAAATGTTGATGGAAATAGAGGAGGCGCAACTAATTAGGGGGCAGTATCAAACTTCGGGTGGCAGGTGGCGGCCGCAGGTGGCGGGTGGCGGGTAATTTACTTCCTGCCACCTGAATCCCGGGGCTGCCACCTGCCACCCGGAACTTGTTTCGGCTTATACCGCCGCTTCCATCACTCGCGCAATCTTCGCCGCTGCAGTTCCATCCCCATACGGATTACGGAGCTGGGAACGGCGGGCGTATTCGGCGGGATCAGAAAGTAGACGGGTAGCAGCGGCGACGATGCGGGCGGCATCCGTGCCGACGAGTTCGCTGGTGCCGGCGGCGAGTCCTTCCGGACGCTCGGTATTATCGCGCATGACGAGCACGGGTTTGCCGAGAGATGGGGCTTCTTCCTGCACTCCACCGGAATCGGTGAGCACGAACGTCGAGCGGTCCATCAGCCAGACGAAATCCTCATAGGCCGCCGGCGCGGCGAGTGCGATGCGCGGATGGCCGCCGAGGAGGCGACGCACCGGCTCTTGGACCTGCGGGTTGAGGTGCACGGGGTACACGACACCAAGATCCGGGTGCGCGTCGACGAGCTGGCGGATGCCGCGGCAGAGATTTTCAAAGCCCGGTCCAAAGGATTCGCGGCGATGTCCCGTGACCAGGATCCAGCGCGACTTCGAGGAAGAGAGATGCGAGGCGACGAACGTCGGGGCGATGCCGAGTCGAGCGCCGACCGCGGCGGCCTCGAGGCCGCCAATGCGCGCCCGGGTGGCGAGCAAGGCGTCGATGACGGTGTTGCCGGTGACGTGGCAGTGCGCTGCGGGAATCCCTTCGCGCAGGAGATTGGCCTTGGCACCTTCGGTCGGGCAGAAATGCCAGCGAGCCAGCGTGGAAGTCACGCGGCGGTTCATCTCCTCGGGGAAGGGCGAACGGAGGTCGTCCGTGCGCAGGCCGGCTTCGACGTGTCCGACCGGGATACCGGCATAGAAGGCCGCCATCGCGGAGCCGAGTACGGTGGTCGTGTCGCCCTGCACAATGACGGCATCAGGCTTGGCTTCAGCGAGCCAGGCAGAGACGCCAGTGAGTACGCGCGAGGATAGTTCAGGTAAAGACTGCCCGGGCTGCATCAGAACGAGATCGATGTCGGGCTTGAGTCCGAATGAACCCAATGCCTGATCGAGCAGTTCACGGTGCTGGCCAGTGGAGACCAGGAGTGGACGCACCTTGCCCGCGCGACGCAGCTCGGCATACACCGGCGCGAGCTTGATGCACTCGGGGCGAGTTCCGACAATGAGGGCGAGGGAGAGCATTTTTAGTTCAGGGGGCAAGCTGGCACGGGGACATGGGGACAAGGGGGAAAAGGGGGACAACGCTTCGGGTGGCGGGTGGCAGCCTCAGGTGGCGGGTGGCGGGATTGATATGCCTGCCACCTGAACCCCGGGGCCGCCACCTGCCACCTGAAACGATGTCTCTACTCCAGCGGATACTCTTCTCCGTCGGCGAAAAAGCTGTGGGTTTCGAGGCGCAGAGAACAGCCGAGGGCGGTGACGAAGGTGATGTCATTGCCGGTGGCGGTGATGCGGCGACACCAGGAGGGCTCTTTCGATCCGTAATGCGTCGAGTGCCACCCTTCCCCGCCTTCGGGAAGCGCGGTGACAGTTTCTTCCGTCGAGGGCGCGGAGCAGGCGACGGTCAATTGTTTGAGGCCCTCACGGGTGCGGCCATGCCAGCGCAAGGTGAAGCGACCGTCTTGCTTCAGGAGGCCCGTCAGGCGATCGATGATCACGAAGCCTTGAGGGACTTTTACCACACGACGCTGGGCCTTGAAGCCCGGGAAGCCGAGGTGCGAGGCGGAGACGCCGTCGAACTGCCAGCGCACCTTACATACGACCCACGGCAGCCAGAGAAAGCGCCTGACTCGGCGCATGGAGTCAAATTCGCCGACCGAGACGACATTGTGGAAGCGGGAGCCGGCGAAACCATCCCAACCGCCAGGGGCATTGTAAGAATACGTACCCGGGTCTTCGGTGATCCACTCGCCGTCCCAGCGGAGCGAGACGTGCAACTGGTCGGCGTGCGAGGGGCGCGTGCGAAATTCCGCCGGGGCGCGGAAGAAGAGCGTGCCGCGCGGATGGCGAAGCTGGAAGATGCCGGCATCGCGGAATTCGGCAGGAGGCCGTAACGACGGGGCGGCGCTCGCGGAGATCGGCCCCATCAAAAGAAGCGCCACTTCATCCCAAGGACCGGCAGGCAGGCGTTCACCCTTGAAGAGCGCGAGGGCCGCACCGACCGACGGACGAAAGTCTTCGAAAGGACCACCACTCAACGGAAGGAGGTTCGCTCCGTCGTCGGCGCCATAGCGCGCAACGGTACCGTCGGACTCCATCAAAGTAGCCAGGAAGTCGGTCGCGGCGATGGCCTGAGCGCGCACCTCGACGGGTAAGGTACTACCATCGGATCTTTCGACGACCTCGGACCAGGTCAGGAGCTGGAGCAGCAGCCGATGATAATTCGTGGAGTGCTGGCTGAAGCCGCCATCGGGACCGATGAGTTCAGCGCACTGCTTTGCGAGCGCCTCCACTCCAGCGTGATACCAATGCGGAGAGCCGCTGAGACTCGGCCAGAACGTGGCGGCGGTCTGCAGGCCGATGGCTTCGGAGATGCCATGGTTGTTCTGC
Source organism: Opitutus sp. GAS368 (assembly GCA_945866215.1). Lineage (GTDB taxonomy): Bacteria > Verrucomicrobiota > Verrucomicrobiia > Opitutales > UBA953 > UBA953. Next base: position 26,046 of record CAMBGQ010000008.1, read on the forward strand.
TGCGAAAGCGCGTAATCCAGATGGAACGCGATGCGCTGGCTGGTGGCATCGGCGAATCGGGCGGCGAGCGTCAGACGCATGTCGGTCGTCGACGGGTGGTCGCGGAAGGCTTGGACAGCGAAGGTGACGGCAATCAGGCGGAAGGCGGCTTCCTGCCCGCACATCCAGTTCGGCCCACGGTTCGGCGGATTACGCGTCATCCAGTCCTCGAGCGTCGACCAGAAGAGCTCGACGTGGCGTTCATCTCCATCGCGCAACCAAGCGCGGACGAGGGCGGAAGCCCAAGAGAAGCGGGAGAGTTCCCAGACTCCCTTGATATCGTCGGACCCCGTATCACGGAGGCGGGACCAATGCTTGTAAGGATCGGTCGAATGTCCGGTGAGGACGCTACGCGTCCAACGGTCGGGGCGGCCGACTTCAACCAGCTGATGGGAGAAAATGCGGGCGTACCCGCGGGCGAAAGCGTCCGCTTCCGCAACCGGCGTGCAGCCGGATTCGACGGACCAAGCTTCGAGCTGCGGCGACAGGTGGAGCCGATCTAATTTCGCGATCGTAAGGCGCGGCGCGGACTGGCGCCAGGCGATGGGGTTGAAGTTCTTCGCGAAATCCTTCCACGGACGCATCGGCGAACGCCATTCCAAGAGCCCGAGCTTACGCTCACACGCCCAACGCACGCGACGGGCAAGCCAGCGCGGACCGAGGTGATGGAGGAGAGGAAGGAGCAATGGACGAAAAACTGGCTTCGGGTGGCGGGTGGCAGCCTCAGGTGGCGGGTGGCGGGAGAAAGATAGCAGCCAAGGGGGACCGGATGATTAGCTGAGGGAAACACATTTTCAGGTCTCGGGTCTCGGCAGCCGGGAGCCAGGTTCAGGTGTTCAGGTTCGGGTACAGGTTCAGGACCTGAATATTGCCCGTACCCGCACCTGTACCTGATAACCCGTACCAGAGACCCGAGGGCCGAGACCTGGGACCCGAAAATGTTTCTTGGTAGGGCTGACCATCCTTGGTCGGCCGCGGTCGAGCAGGGATGCTCGACCCTACCCAAGGCCATCACTCCTCCGATACTCTATACTCGATACTCCATACTCTAACGACCGACCACTCCCCGTGTATCAATCAACTTCTTGCCTTTGAGTTGGGCGAGAGTGAGGCCAGCGAAAGCACGATGATCGACGAGCAGGACGATGACGGTGGCGCGAGCGAGCGCGTCGGTAAGCGAGACGAGTTCCGCCCTGCCCTGCAGCGACTTGGGTAAAGCGGTGACGTGCGGCTCGACGGCGAGAACCTTGAGGCCGGCGTCAGCGAGGTGCGCAGCGATCTCGACCGCGGGAGATTCACGCAGGTCGTCGACATTCGCTTTGAAGGCAAGGCCAAGGCAGGCGACGACAGCATCCTGGCCGGCGGCGGCGCGGACCTGCGCGACGACGTGATGCGGCTTCGAATCGTTGACTTCGCGGGCCGTGCGGATGAGGCGAGCTTCGGCCGGAGCGGCATCGACGATGAACCAAGGGTCGACCGCGATACAATGTCCGCCGACTCCTGGGCCCGGCTGGAGGATTTTCACGCGCGGGTGGCGATTCGCCAGGCGGATGAGTTCCCAGACATCGATGGCGAGCTTATCGCAGATCAGCGAGAGTTCGTTGGCAAAGGCGATGTTCACGTCGCGGTAGGCGTTCTCGGTCAGCTTGGCCAATTCGGCCGTACGCGCGTCGGTGAGGAAAATCTGCGCGGTGCAGAAAGACGCGTAGAGGTCGCGAGCCTTCTCAGCGGCCGCGGGAGTGAGTCCTCCGCAGATGCGGTCGTTGGAGACCAGTTCCTTGAGCATCTGGCCCGGGAGGATGCGTTCGGGGCAATGGGCGAAGAGCAGGCCGTCGATCGGGCGGCCAAGTTTCGTGAGTTCGGCTTCAAGCCAGACTTTCACCTTTTCGGTCGTACCGACCGGCGAAGTGGACTCGAGGATGATGAGATTACCTGCGGCGACGAACGGGGCAATCGAGCGGGTAGCGGCCTCGACGAACGAAAGATCCGGCACGCGGGCGCCGTCGGCCGAGGCGATGAACGGGGTCGGGACCGCGAGGATGAAGATATCGGCCGCCGCGGGGTTGGTCGCAGCCTTGAGATTACCCGACTGCACCGCCGCGCGGACGAGGACGTCGAGGTCGGGCTCCTGGATGTGGATGCGGCCGCTATTGATTGTCTCAACCACCGAGGCGGAGACGTCGACACCGAGGACGCGGCGTCCCTTCGTCGCGAAGATGGACGCGGTCGGGAGGCCGATATAGCCGAGGCCGAGGACGCAGAGGGAGGGCATGGGAGTCGAGGAAAGGAGGGGATGGTGGACAAGAGGGCCGGAGGACAAGGAGAGACGAATCGTTTCGGGTGGCGGGTGGCGGCCTCAGGTGGCGGGTGGCGGGGATATTGGCAGCCACCTGAGGTTAAGTTTTACTAAGCTTTCATTCCCTGCATCCGAATACTCCAACGGGAGATTTCTTCGATTTCATCGAGCGGAGTTAAGGAGGTACCAGCAAGGAAAGTGGTGAGGGCTTCGGCATGGCCTTTGCCTCGAGCGGGACCACCGAGCCAGGCTGGAAGCGCCGAAGCGCCGGGGAGGTTCGTCGAACGGAGGGATTTCCAGTTTTCAATTTCGGCGGACCAACCTTCGCCAGCGACGGAGAGACGTTCCTTGGGCAGATGGGCGGGGAGATTGGTACGGTAATTGAGCGCGGCGACATCGCCGTTAGCTAAAGTGAGTTCGAAACAACCGCCGTCCTGTCCATCGCGGTCGCGCGACAAGGCGCTCGCCGCGACGATGGCAGAGCCGGAGAGGAAACGGAGTAGGTCGACGAAATGGCAGGCCTCGCCGACAATCCGTCCCCCACCCTGCTGCGAATCGAGCGTCCAATGACTGGCAGGTAGGCGGCCCGCGTTGATATCGACGGTGAAGCGGCGCGGTCCAGTCTGCACGGCCAGAGCGGAGCGGAGGCGGACAGCGAGCGGGGCGAAGCGGCGATTGAAGCCGACGGCAAGGTGACCGGAGGAAGAACGGGCGACGACCAGCGTGGCGTCGAGGTCGGCCTCGGTGAGTGCGAGCGGCTTCTCGACCCAGACGTTCTTCCCGGCCCGCAGTGCGGCACGGGCAAGTTCGCCGTGTTCATCATGTCGGGTCGCGATGAAAACCGTCGCGACGCCGGGATGGTCAAGCAGCGCAGAGGTTTCGGTGGTCGCCGTGGCAGCAACTCCGGCGAGGAGTTTTGCGGAAAGCCCGTTGGCGGAGGCGAAGACTGAAGGCGAGGCACCTTGACGACGGAGCACAGGCACCAGGACCCGGGCAGCGAAGTTGCCGCAGCCGATAATCCCGATGCCGCCGACGGTCCGGCTGTCTAAATCCGCGCCCGAGAGTGTGCGGACGAGTGCCTCGTTCGGGACCGCGTATTCGATGAGCAGACCGTAGGCGCCCGGACGACGGAGGTCGTCGTAGATCTGAGGGGCCGATGCGAACGGGTGACGTGAAGTCAGCAGCGGAGCGACATCGAGTGCGCCTGAAGCCATCAGGGCGAGGACTTCGTCGAAATTGGCGTGCGCGGACGAAGGGTCGGCCGCATCGGCGGAACCGTAGGAGCGCGAGACCTGGAACGAGACCTCGTTCTCGTAGAAGTCGGCGCGGTTGAGCGTGAGGCCCGTCACGCCGACCAACACCACGCGACCACGGCGACGGCAGAGGCGCGCCGCCTGATTGACCGGCTCGTCGGAGGAAGTGCTCGCCGTGATGAGCACGCCGGCAGCGCCGCCAGGAAGGAGCGTGGACAGAGGTGTCCCCAACACGGGGACCAAGGCGCCGGCCTGTTTTGCATCGGCGAGTTTCGCTTCGTCGGGATCGACGCCGATGACGTTGACGCCGCGGGCGCGGAAAAGACGAACGGCGAGCTGGCCGATGAGCCCAAGGCCCATGACCACCACCGTCTCGCCCGATTTGGCGTCAAGCAGACGGAGGCCTTGAAGTGCGACGGCCGCGAGCGGCGTGAAGGCCGCGTGTTCGTCGGATACCGCCGACGGAATCCGAGCGGCGAAGGCGGGCGACGCCGAGACCACTTCGGCGTGCGGAGAATTGGAGACCACGCGATCGCCGGCGGCGAAGCCAGGGACTTCGCCCGCATCGAGCACTTGACCCACATGACAGTAACCCAGCGGGATTGGCTGCGCGAGCTTGCTCCGGACCGCGCCGACCGTGGCCAAGAGGCCTTCAGAGCGAATCTTCGCGAGCACTGCGCGGAATTTTTCCGGCTGCTGGCGGGCTTTGCTCAGCCAGCTGCCGCGACCGAACTCGACCAACATCCGTTCCGTGCCAAGCGAGACCAGCGAGCGCGTCGCGCGTACGAGCAGGCGGCCGCGACGCGGACCGGGCGCGGGCACGTCGATGAGCTCAGTGCGACCCGAGCCCAGATGCTGGACGATCTGGCGCAAGGTCAGGGAAGATCGTGCACCTCTTGCGACGATGAGCGGTCGGTGAGACAGGTCATCGCGGAAGCCACGAAGGCCGCCGTGAACATCAGCGGCGTGAACCAGAAAAGCAGGTCGACCGTAGCGTGCAACCCGAGCAGAAGGAGGGCTATCGCAAGCGGATAAGTCTCGGGATGGCCGCCGCGGAAGGCGCGGACGAGGTGGCGGCCCAGCCAGCCGAGCGCCGCGAGCACAGGTAGCAGTCCAAGAATGCCCCAGTCGGCAAGCATTTCCATCCAATCATTATGCGCGTAATGGAAGCGATAGTACAGCTTCCCGTCCCGCTGCATCTCCTTCTGCTGCGCTTGATAAGGCGGAGAAATCCAGCGATAGGAACCCGCGCCGTAGCCAATCCAGACCCGGCCCGACGGAACCCCATCACTAATCAGGGCCCAAGTCGCCCGTCGCAGTGGCGCCCGATCGTCGGTACCGGTTTGCTGATAGGCATCCGCCTTATTCTTAAAGCGCTCAAATACCGGTTTCAGGTCGACCATTGCAACGATGGCAACGGCGGAGAGAAGTACCGCGATACCCGTGGCGAACATCGTATGCTGGCGCGAACCGCGAGAACGAGGAAAGCCGAAATAATAGGCCAAAGGGACGGAGACAAGAAAGAGGATAAATACCATGCCAATACCGCCCGTACTTTTAGTTAACGTGACGAGTGTCGTCAGGATGAAAGCGAGGAACGCGGAGACGAGGTGAGGTCCGCCTTTCAGCCAGTTCCCGCCGCGGCGGCGGATATGCCAGAACGTCAGCGCCAACGCCAGGGCCGCATGCAGGTAAAAATAGACGCCCGCGTGATTGCGGTTAAGGAACGGGCCGAAGCATTTCGTGGTGCGGGGAACCGGGTAGCCGAGAATCGTGCCTTCGGACAACTGATTCAGGAGGCCGAAGGCGCCGACGGCGCACGCCATCAGGACGGTAATCCAGGCGAGCGCAATGTAGCCACGGCGCCGACGCAGGCCGATGCTCAAGGCGCAGAGTAGAAGCCACGGCGCACCGAGGATCATCATCTGGCGCCACGCGTTCATCGGCGGCTGCGACGTATCGGCGGCCGAGAACGGCGCATTCAAACCGGACGGCAGCCAGTGCAAATAGGGCTGGGGGCGGACGTCGAACTTGCCGACTTCGATACCAGGCAGGCCTTGCCTCGACCAGAAGGTCTCGCGATCGACCACGACGCCCCAGGCATTGAAGTCCTGAACGGCGAAATAGGTGAACAGCGCGACGCCGGCCCAGAACGGCACTGAGCGGAAGAGCTCGCGACGGAGCTCCGCCGCCGGCCGCGACACCAGGTCGCGAGAGAGCAGGAAGGCGGCGATGGCTGATCCGACGAGCGCGAAGGCCGGGAAGCAGACATAGTCGAGCCAACGATAGGTCCACGGGGCGGCGCCTTCTACGGAAGCACCATAAAGGGAGAGGAACAGGCCAAGGAGCCAGACGACCATCGCATGGCGTTGCGTACGGGCTTCGGCGAAAGTCGCGACAAAGGCGGCGGCCGCAAGACCGAGCATCGCGGCGACCGTCCAGAGCACCACCCCGGCCCAGCCCCACGGAGCCAGCACCAGGATGAGTCCAGCGAGGATCATCACGGTCAGTTCACGAGAAGTGAATTTGGGGGAGGAGGGAGGCATTGAAAATTAGGGGGCACGCTGGCACGGGGGCCAGGGGACAAGGGGAAGAATCGTTTCGGGTGGCAGGAGGCGACCTCAGGTGGCGGGTGGCGGGAGAAAGATAGCAGCCAAGGGGAAACCGGAGACCGGATGATTGGCTGGAGTCATTTATTCAGGTGACGGGTGACGGCCGCGGGCATCGGGGATTCAGGTTTCGGCTTCTCGGCCATCAGCCGCGGGTGCCTGGAGCCGGCTGCCGAAGGCTGAACGGTTGATTCCCGAAAGGCCGACGACCCGGTGGCCGTCACCCGTCACCCGAAACTGTTTCTTGGTAGGGCTGACCATCCTTGGTCGGCCGCGGTCGAGCAGGGATGCTCGACCCTACCAAAGGCAGAGACATTTTCAGGTCACGGGTCTCGGCAGTCGGGAGCCAGGTTCAGGTTTTCAGGTACAGGTACAGGTACAGGTACAGGTTCTGGATCTGAATTTTACCCCGCACCCGCTCCTGTACCTGATAACCCGTACCTGAGACCTGAGGGCCGAGACCTGAGACCCGAAAATGCATTGCCTCTGGCCCTCAGATTCTCTGGCCCTCCGGTCCTCCAATCAAACAATCCCTGCCTGATAAATATCGTGGATACGAATGAGGCCGAGGCAGCGATTGGTGGCGGCGTCGGTGACGGGCAACACGGAGATTTGCGAGGGGCGGTCTTCCATGATGCGCGCGGCTTCGCCGAGCGACATGGGTGCGTGAGCGCGGACGGGGTTGACCGTCATGATATCGGCGGCGCGGGCGGTGTTGATGTCGACGCCGCGACCAAGCGCGCGGCGAAGGTCGCCGTCGGTGATAAGTCCAGCGAGCGTGCCGTCAGCCGCGAGAACGCAGGCCGCTCCGTGCGGGTGGCGAGTCATCGCAATGACGGTATCGCGCAGGGCGTCGCCGGGCTGAGCGCAGGCGCAACGGGCGAGCGGCTGAAGCGCTTCGCCGACCGTGAGGGCCAGGTTACGCCCAAGCTGGCCGGCGGGATGAAGCCGGGCGAAGTCGGAAGGGCCGAAGCCACGCTTCGTCATCAGGGCAGCCGCCAGCGCGTCGCCGAGCGCGAGCGTCAGAAGCGCGCTGGTCGTGGGGACGAGGCCGAGCGGGTCGGCTTCCGGGCGGGCGCCGATATCAAGGACCAAGTCAGCCTGCGTCGCCAAGGGCGACTGCGTGTTGCCGACAATGGCGATGATCGGTGACTTGAAGGAACGGAAGACCGAGGTGAGCCGAACCAGTTCGGCGGTCGTGCCTGAGCGTGAAATCAGGATGACGGGGTCGCCGGCCTGCAGGATGCCGAGGTCGCCGTGCACAGCATCGGCGGCGTGGAGGAAGATAGCGGGCGTGCCCGTGCTGCAGAGCGTCGCGGCGATCTTCTGCCCGATGAGGCCGGACTTACCGACGCCGCAGAGGACGACCTTGCCCTGGTGGGCGGCAATCAGATCGACGGCCTTTGTGAAGGAGCCGTCGAGGCGCGTGGCGAGTTCGGCGAGCGCGGAAGCTTCGGCCTGGAGAAGGGCGCGAGCGGAGTCGAGGGGAGTAGGCATGGCGGGAGAGAATAAGGGGTAGGGACAGGGGTGGGGGTAGGAAAATTGTTTCGGGTGGCGGGTGGCGGCCTCAGGTGGCGGGTGGCGGGGAAAGATGGCACCCTAGGGTAGACCGGATGATTGGCTGGGGATATTATGACCGAAGCAAACTTTCCGGTTTCCGGTCTCCCTTTGAGTGAAAGTTATCCTGCCACCTGGATCCCGAGGCTGCCACCCGCCACCTGAAACTATGTTTGCGGAGTCACATCATCTTCCGCGCGGCTTCGAGATCCTCAGGAGTATCAATCGCAATAGGATGATAATCGGTGACGACGGTCTGGAAAGTAAGACCGTGGGCGAGGAAGCGGAGCTGCTCGAGTGATTCGACGGCCTCGAGTTCGGTCGGCTTCAGCTGAGCGTAGCCGGCGAGCGTCGCGCGGTCGTAACCATAGACGCCGATGTGCACCCAGTAATCACGATGCTTCACCCATTCGGACGGGTCGACGCCGCGAAGGTACGGGATTGGGCTGCGGGAGAAATAGATCGCTTCGCCATTCTCGGCGCGGACGACCTTGACCACGCTCGGGGCGAGGAGGCGTTCGGTCGCATGGATTTTCGAGACTGCGGTGACCAGCGGGCACTTGGTCTCCTTCCAGCGCGTGATGAGCCCATCGAGAAGGTCAGGCTGGATGAAAGGTTCGTCGCCCTGGACGTTAAGGAAAAACTCGCCCGGTAGATGATCGATGACGCTGGCCATGCGGGCGGTACCGGAAGGACAGGCCGGATCGGTCATCAGGACCTCGGCGCCAAAACCACGCGCAACAGCAGCGACTTCTTCTGAGTCCGTGAGTAGCACTACGCGGTCCGCCTGGCGGACCTGCTTGGCGCGCTCCCAGACATGTTGCACGACCGGCTTACCGCCGAGATCGAGCAGGACCTTACGCGGCAGGCGTGTGGAGGCGATGCGAGCAGGAATGCAGAGAGTGACGGAGGGCATTTTAGTTCAGGGGGCGAGGGGGCACGTGGGCACGTGGACAAGGGGAGATACGAAGTTGATGAGTTGACCAGGGGCTTGGAGGATCAGGAGAGAGGCGATTTAACTTCGGGTGGCAGGTGGCAGCCTCAGGTGGCGGGTGGCGGGTAAATAATCCTGCCACCTGGGACCCGGGGCCGCCACCTGCCACCCGAAGCGATGCCTTTACTTCCGTGCTTCAGCCGAATTCGCGAGATACCAAGCGTAGGCACTGCGGATACCTTCCGTGAGCGCGATGCGCGGTTTCCAGCCGAGGGCGCGGATCCGCGAGACATCCATCAGTTTGCGCGGCGTACCGTCGGGCATCGAAGAATCGAATTCGAGCCGGCCGGTGAAGCCGACCACCTGAGCAATCAGGTCGGCCAGCTGGCGGATAGAAAGTTCTTCGCCCGAGCCCACGTTAATATGGCCGGCCTGCGAGTAGCGCTCGAGCAGAAGCACGCACGCTTCAGCAAGGTCGTCGGCGTGCAGGAATTCGCGGAGCGGCGTGCCCGTGCCCCAGAGACGGAGCGAGGCGTCGCCGCGGAGCTTGGCCTCGTGCATCTTGCGGATGAGGGCCGGCAACACGTGCGAGTTCTCCAGTGAGAAGTTATCGCCCGTGCCATAAAGGTTACAGGGCATCGCGCTGATAAAGTCGCAGCCATACTGGGCGCGCGCGTGATCGCAGAGCTTGATGCCAGTGATCTTGGCGATTGCGTAGGCCTCGTTGGTGACCTCGAGGGGGCCCGTCAGGAGGGACTCCTCGCGCATCGGCTGCGGCGCCATCTTGGGGTAGATGCAACTCGAGCCGAGGAAGAGCAACTTGCGGACCCCGGCGCGGCGAGACCCATCGATGACGTTGGCCGCCATCATCAGGTTATCGTGAAGGAAATCGTAGGGCTCGCTCGAGTTGGCCTTGATGCCGCCGACGCGCGCGGCGGCCATGACGACAGTGGCCGGCTGTTCGGCGGCGAGAAACGCACGGGTCGCGGCGCCGTCGCGGAGGTCGAGCTCGGCGGACGTGCGCGTGATGACAGCCGTATGGCCTCCGGCAAGGAGCGCGCGGACGATGGCGGAGCCCACCATCCCGCGATGGCCGGCGACGTAGATTTTTGCGGCGCGATCCATCAGCGGTTGTCGTGGGCGACCAGCTTTAGGTCATGGTCGACCATCTTCTGCACCAGCTGCTCGAAGGAAGTCTGCTGCGGATTCCAGCCCAGATCGCGCATGGCTTTGGCCGGGTTGCCGAGGAGCTGCTCGACCTCGGTCGGGCGGAAGTAGCGCGGATCGACGGCGACGAGCGTCTTACCCGACTTGCGATCGACGCCCTTTTCGGCGGCACCGGTGCCCTGCCAATCCAGTTCGATGCCGGCGCGGCGGAAGGCGTGGGTGCAGAATTCGCGGACCGTATACATCTTGCCCGTCGCGATGACGAAGTCGTCCGGCTGCTTGTGCTGCAAGATGAGCCACATGCACTGCACGAAGTCGGGCGCGTAACCCCAATCGCGCTGCGCGGAGAGATTACCAAGGAAGAGACAGTCCTGGCGGCCGTGGATGATATTGGCGACCGCGAGGGAGATCTTGCGGGTGACGAAGGTTTCGCCGCGGCGTTCGGACTCGTGGTTGAAGAGGATGCCGTTGGAGGCAAACATGCCGTAGGCCTCACGATAGTTGCGGGTAATCCAATAAGCGTAGATTTTGGCGACGCCGTAGGGGCTGCGCGGGTAGAAGGGCGTCGTCTCGGACTGCGGGACTTCAACGACCTTGCCGTAGAGTTCGGAAGTGGAAGCCTGGTAGATACGGACCTTCTGCTCCATCTTCAGGATGCGGATGGCCTCGAGGAGGCGGAGCGTGCCGATGCCATCCGTGTCGGCGGTATACTCGGGGATGTCGAAGGACACCTTCACGTGGGACATTGCGCCGAGGTTATAGATCTCGTCGGGCTGGATGTCGCCGATGAGACGAATCAGGCCCGTCGCATCGCCGAGATCGCCGTAGTGGAGCTGGATTTTCTTCGTATGGATATCGCGGACGAGGTCCTCCATATAGAGGTGTTCGATGCGCGAGGTATTGAAGGAAGAGGAGCGGCGGATGACGCCATGGACCTCGTAGCCCTTGGCGAGGAGGAATTCGGCGAGGTAGGAGCCGTCTTGGCCCGTGATGCCGGTGATGAGTGCGCGTTTTTTCATATCAGAAGGATTTTATTGAGGAAGGGATCAGGCGGAAGGTTTTTTTACGCCCGCGATGATGCGCGAGCTGCTGTCGATTTTGGCACCGAGGCCGTCGATGAGCTTCGCGCCATGTTTGTTCAGGATGGTCATCTCAGGGATATTGCCGGCGTTACGGTCGCCGCCTTTGCAGAAGATGGCTTCATGACCCTGGGCTTTGGCTTCGCCGATAAGCCAATCGAGCGTGGCGCAGACCGACCCGTCGGTATCGATCGAGAGCACGGCGCGATCGACGACACGGAGAGCGGAGGTCACCGCAAGGCGCGTGTCCTGGTCGATGAAGGCCTTACCCTTCTTGAGGGCCGCTTGGGCGTCGGTGTTGACGATGACCCAGAGCAGGTCACCTTGGGCGCGGGAGAGCTCAAGCAGCTCGAGGTGACCGCGGTGCATCGGGTCGAAATAGCCGGAAGTGATGGCGATACGCATGAGGAGACGAAAGGTGTTAGCGGTTAGCGGTTGGCGGTAAGCGGATGGGGAAATCCTGAACAAGGCAGGGGCTGGGGATTTATGAGGCCGTGAAATATTGGTTCGGGGCTTTCGGTTGTTTGGCCTAACCGCCAACCGCTACCCGCTATCCGCTACTACCTATTTTTTACTTACCCGGGCAGGCTACCGCACGTGGAGGCGAAATTCGCGGGCACGTACGGGCAGGAAAGACTGTCACCGGCCGAGCCGGCAGAAAGGGTCAGGCTCCCGGAGGCGGGAGGAGCAAAGGTGCGAGCTCGAGGGCTCGGCTGTTCCAGCGGTTGAGGCGGCTGAGCCGCTCAATCACTTCGGGCTGGGCACCGCGCGCTTGGGCGTCCGCAAGGACACGCTGAAGGCCGGGTTGGGCTTGTTCGAGGGCGGGCAATACTTGGCTACGTAGGAGGGCGACGAGGGAAGCGGCCAAGGAGGGGGTGGGTTGCCAGCGTTCGCGGCGGGCGCCCTTTTCCTTGACCGACAGGATCATCTCGTGACCCCTAAGGAACTTAAGTCCTTGACTGACAGAGCCTTTACTAATTCCCAGGCGCCCTTGAATATGGTCAAAATCAAGGGGGCTGGAGGCGATATAGAGGAGCGCGTAGATCTCGGCGACTGAGCGGGGGACGCCCAGGATACTGGCCATCCGTACAAAGAAATCGGATAGCTCGATTTCGTGCGGTTTTAGGGGCTCGAAAGAAGGGCGACAAGGGCGTCGTCCGGCAGATTTATCTGAAGGGGGTTTCATCGGGGTTGGTCCCAGTGGGGGGAGGGACCTCCTGATGTTTCATTAAATTTTGAACCTAGGCAAGGGGCAATGTGCCCGACCTGGCAATTGGGTCAGCCCTACCCCGCCCTCAAAGCTTCCACCTGGCGCCCCCTTGGGGATTCGAACCCCAGTTACCTCAATGAAAACGAGGTGTCCTGGACCGGGCTAGACGAAGGGGGCGGTCGGTGGAAGTGAGGAACGTAGGAACGAAGTCCCACTGGTCAAGTTTTTAGGAAACCCCTGCGGGCGGCCTCCGCCGCCGCTATTTAACGTCCGAACAAGCTGCGGTCTTCGTAGGGATCCTTGGGCTTACCGTCGGATTTCGGCCCGTAGAGACGCTGCTGCTTTACGCCGAACCAAGACATGAAGAGCGCGGAGCCGACGAACAGGATCAGGAACGTGCGGATCACCAGTTTACGCCGCGGAGACGAATCAGGAACTTCACTCATGGAAAGACAGGATGAGGGAATTAATGAGGCTTGGCAATCCTGCGGAGTTTTTTACATAAGTGAAAACCCCTAGTCCAACCCCTTTCCGATTCTGCATGAGCCCCAAGCAGAAGCCCCTGGTGGTCATTATTGAAGACAATCGCAGCCTCGCCGCCACGCTTGCCGATCAACTCCTGAACGCCGGCCTCGCCACCCAAGTCTTTCACAAAGGCGCCACCGCGCTGAAGTTCGTGGGGGAATCCTATGTGCATCTCGTGCTCCTCGACCCGAGCTTGCCGGACTTGGACGGCTTGGCGGTGCTCGACAAGATCCGCCGACTGAGCCACTCGCCGGCGGTCATCTTCCTCTCCGCGCAATGCGAAGGGCACCATGTCGCGCAGGCGCTTGAGGCGGGGGCGGACGACTTCGTCGGCAAGCCCCATCACCCAGAGGAACTCGTCGCGCGCATCCGGGCCGTCTTGCGCCGGAGCGAGACCGCCGGCGACAGTCGCCTCACCGACAACGCCGCGCTTGGTACCGGTGTCTTCCTCTTCAACGGCGCGGAAGTACACCCCGAGCGGCTCGAGATCGTCTTCGCTAACGGCAAGAAGCGGAAACTCGGCCGCAAGGAGCTGGGCATCCTCTACCACCTGCATGCGAACCCCGGCGTCATCATCAGCCGCCATAGCCTGATTCACGCCGTCTGGGGCGTGCATGCCGATATCCGCAGCCGCTCGCTCGACCAGTATATCGCCAAGATTCGCGATACCTACGCCGATCACGGCCGCTCGCTCGCCTGCCTCCGGACGATCCACGGCATCGGCTACTGGTATGAGCCTGCGACCACCAATGGCAGCGTCCCGTCGACGAAAAAGCGCCGCCGGGCTTGATTAACCACGGTGGGAAGGCATTGATAGGGACATGAATATCCGTTGTTACCTCAAACCCAGCTGCGGCTGGAGCAACGGCGTCCGTGCCATCATGGCGAAATACGCCCTCACCTACCAGGACGTCGATATCATCAACCGCCCGGAGAACTACGCCGAGATGGTCGATAAGAGCGGCCAGCGTCTCTCCCCTTGCGTCGAAATCGACGGCGTCATGCTCCCCGACATCTCTGGAGCCGAAGTCGAACAATACCTCCTCGCGAACCAGCTCGTGGTCCCGAACGATAAGGCTCCGGCCGTACCGATCGATGCCCCGTGCACAGACGCCGAGCACGAGAAGATGCGGGTGAAGACGGTTAGGTTTTTCTGAGAGACAAAGGTGTTAGCGGTGGGCGGTTAGAAATGAATTCCAGGTGTCGGGTGACAGCCATGGCTGTCGGCGACTCAGGAGTCGGCTTTGCAGCCATCAGCCGCAGGAACCTGGAGCCGGTTGCCGAAGGCCGAACGGCTGACACCCGAAAGGCCGATGCCCTGGTGGCCGTCACCCGTCACCCGAAAAAGAACCCCGGCCTATCATCCGGTCTCCGGTTTCCCTTTGAGTTAATTCCAGCCGCCAACCGCCAACCGCCAAAACCTTTTATTCACTCTTCCCGGCGGCGAAATCAGCGAGGGAGTCGGCCACCCACTGGCGCTGCTCCGGCGTGAGCTCGGGGAAAATCGGGATACTGAGCACCTCGGCGGAAAGCTGCTCGGAGACCTTGACGCTGTCGGTGCCGCGATAGGCTTGGGCTGAAAAACACTCCTGGCGGTGCAGCGGGATCGGGTAATAGATCTCGCAGCCGATCTTGCGCGCAGTGAGGAACGCCTTGAGCGCATCGCGACGGCCGCCCGTCACGCGGAGGGTGAACTGATTCCAGATACCTTGGCCGGAGAAGTCGACCGGCAGGAGGATCTTGGCGCCCTTATCGGCACCCGCCCGGTTCTCGGCGATGCCGGCGATGCCCTTAAGGGCCGTGTGGTAGAAGATGGCGTTGCCCGCGCGAGCGCAGTTATACGAAGGAAGGTGCGGAAGCTTGAGGTGCAGTAGTGCCGCCTGGAGCGGATCCATGCGGAAATTCGCGCCGACTTCGCGATGATAATACTTCGGCTGCATCCCATGGACGCGCAAGATGCGCGCGCGCTCAGCGAGCGCGTCGTCCTGCGTGGTGACGAGGCCCGAGTCGCCCATGCCGCCGAGGTTCTTGGACGGGAAGAAACTGGTCGCGCCGAAATCACCCAAGGACATCGTGCTGCGTCCCTTCCAGCGGGCGCCCATCGACTGGGCGGCGTCCTCGATCACGCGGAGCTTGTGGGCAGAGGCAAACGCTTGAAGCGCGTCGAGATCGAGAGACTGGCCGAAGAGGTACACCGGCATAATCGCGCGGGTCCGCGGCCCGACCTTCCGGGCGGCGTCCGCCAGGTCGAGGTTGTAGTCATGCGGATTGACGTCGACCCAGACCGGGGTGGCGCCGAGCCGAACGACGGAGCCAGCGGTGGCGAAGAAAGTGAACGCGGGGAGGAGGACTTCGTCGCCCTCGCCAATATCGAGTGCCATGAGCGCAAGAAGGAGCGCGTCCGTGCCGGAAGAGACGCCGAAGGCGTGCTTCACGCCGAGGAACGCAGCGCAATCCTTCTCGAAGGCCTCAATCCGCGGGCCCATGATGAATTGATTGGAGCGGAGAACGTCACGGAAGGCGGCCTCGAACTGCGCCTCGAGGGCGCGGTTCTGGGGGCCGAGATCAAGGAGTGGGACGTTCATCATGGCGCAAAGGAGTTTTCCCACTGTCCGCCCGCACGGGCAACATCATTCAGCCGCACGACGGGAGCGCAGAACGAGGAACAGCCCCAGCGCGGCGAGCGGTAGCGTCCAGAACTGCCCGGCCGTGAGCCCGAGCACATAGCCGTCTTGGGCGGAGCGGAAACATTCGGAGACGATACGTCCGGCAGAGTAAAGCAGGAGGAACTCGCCGGCGAGACGGCCGGGCGGCAGACGCCGCGGAAGGCGGACGAGCACCCAGAGCAGCGGCAGCAAGCCTTCGCCGAAGGCTTCGTAGAGCTGCGATGGGTGCCGGGGTTCGGGACCTTCGCGCGGAAAGATAACCGCCCAGGCGACCGAAGTCGGGTTGCCAACTAGTTCGGCGTTCACGAAATTGGCGAGGCGGCCAAAGAAGAGCCCCGCCGGCGCGATAGCGCAGAGCAGGTCTCCGACCGAGAAGAAATCCACACGCGCGCGTCGGGCGAACCAAACGCCGGCGAGGAGCACGCCCAGGAAGCCCCCATGGCTGGCCATGCCGCCCTGCCAGATGCGGAAGAGCATCAGCGGGTCAGCGGCGAATTCGGCGCGGGCGTAGAGGAGGACGTGCCCGAGCCGGCCCCCGGCGATAACGCCGACCATCACGGCCGTGAGGAGCGTGGATTCATCGAGGGCCGAGCGCAGGGGCGTGAGTCCGGCGCGCCGCCAGTAACCGAGAAGACCGGCCGCGACCAAAAAGCCCGCCGCATAGGCGAGCCCATACCAATGGACCCCGGCCAAACCCCACCCGGCGGGGAAACGGAACGCGACCGGATCAAGGTCGTGCGTCCAAAAGGCCAGCGCGGCGGCGATCATGTGCCGACCTTGGGCGGCGGCTCCGACCCCGGACGACGCGCGACCCGATGGCCGCGTTGGCGAGCCAGCTCTCGCATGTCGGGGTGCGGGTCGTCCTTCTCGTAAATCTCCAGTCCCAGGAGCGACTCGAAGACATCCTCGAGCGTGATCACACCGGCGAACGCCCCGAATTCGTCGACCACCACGGCGAGGTGCTGGTGCGCCCGGACCAAGTCATGCAGCGCATCCGCCAGCGTGGCGTTCTCCGGTACGACGTGCGCCTTACCCATCAGTTCGCGGATACGGACCTCGCGCCGATTGTCACCAGCAGCCTTGAGGATGTCGCGGCGACGGACGACGCCGACAATCCGATCAGGATTCTGTTCCCAGACCGGCAAGCGGCCATGGGGCACGCTGGGATAAAGGCGGAGCACATCGCCCACGGTGAGATCGGCCTCGACGGCCGTAACGACCGGGCGGGGCGTGAGCACATGTGAGACCGGGATATCATCGAGGCGGACGGCGTTGGCGACGAGGTTGCTCTCGGCTTGGGTGATCTTACCTTCGCGAGCGGCGGCCTGGGCGAGGCTGCCGATATCGGCATCGGCGCGGTCGATGCCAGGTTCTTCGGGCGGGGCGAGCGAATCATGCAGCTTCCCAATCATGCGCAGAATCTTGGCGGCGCCGCGGACGAGCGCGAGGGCGGCGGCGATACGGGGAGCGAGGACGAGACGGAAATGCATGCCGAGCTTGCGCGGGAGCATCATCGTCAGCCAAGCCATGAAGAAGGAGACCGCGATGACCGCGATGACCGTCAGCAGCCCGGTCGACCAGCTTTCGGAGAGTCGACCCAAGAAGCGGGCGCCGAGGAGGAAGCCGCCCAGCAAGGCGCTCATCCCGACGAAGGCCCCAGTCAGGACTTCGAGCGCCGCGAGGGTGTTGCCCTGATCGCCGCGGGAGCGCTCAATCGAGACTGCGGCCTTGGCATCCTGCCGGCGGAGGTCTTCGAGTTCGGTATGGGAGAGGGCGGAGACGACCCCAGCCACGAGCGAGATGCCCGCCGCGGTGCCATTGAGGAGGATGAAGGCCGACCAGAGATACCAAGCAGAATCCATGTCCTCTCCAAATAAGACTGACCGTTAGGCTTGGCGAGGGAGAATCCCGGCGTTGACCCTGCGGAAGCGGCTCGAAATACTATCTGCATGACCCCTCGTGAGCTCCAGATTGTCTCCGCTCTGGCCGTATTCCTTTCCGCCGCCCTGCCGGCGGCGGCTGGTGCCATCGCCTTCCGCGCCCAGCCCATCCTGGCCGCGATGCTACAAAACGGCACAGGCACCCTGCCCGGGCTCACCGATCTCTACTTCAATCACTTCACCAGCGCCCTACTGGTCTTGCTCGTCGTCAGTCTCGGCATCACCGCCTACGCGGGGCGCGCCCATCTCCGTCGCGACGAAGAGCCCGTCGTGCGGATGGCCAAGCTCTTGGTTGCGACCTGCTTCTCCGCCTTGGCGAGCGTCATCTTCCTCGGGCTGCTCGTGCTCGCGACGGCGATGCCAGTCTACGCGAAGCTGATGCAGCGCTGATCTCGCCATGCGGCGAGCCCGGCGAGGGCGCGCGTGACTTCGGTCGGCGCGCCCGCTGATTGCCAAATGAGCCTTCCCTCGGCGTGATAGGAGCGGGCGAGCACGGCGCCGTCGGCAAACGTCGAGCGCAAGACCACCAACGACTCCGCGTTCATCGGGAAGCCCGGCCAGGAAACATCGCGGACCGGTCGGCCGGCCTGGGCCAGCACCGAACGAAATTGCGCCATCGCCGTACCGGGCAGGCGACCTGTCTCGACGGCCGGGAAGTTCCAGGAAGCACCATCCCACCAAGCGAAAGAACTACGCGGCCCTTCGCTGAGGCAGCCGCGCGCGTCGAACTGCACACCTTCGGCCTCAGGCCGGTCGGCGATACCGCGTAATTCGCGCCATGCCTCGGAGGAGTTCCGCCACGGTCCGCTTTTGGGTCGCGGCAGCCATTCGGGCGCATCGCGACAAAGCGACAGCGCGTAGAGGTCGAGGGCCGAAGGCGTGGGCGGCAGCGGCCGGACCGTCAGCCATTCCGTGGCCAGCCCGTCGCCGCGGGGCGCGACGAGCAGGCGCACGATCGCCTCCGTCAGCGCATTGCGACCGAGCAGGCCGCCGAGTGGCGCCGACCAGACCGGCGCAGCGGCGGTAGCGAGCATGAGTCGGGCGGGATCGAGACCGAGGCGCGGGCAGGCAGCGGCGAGGCGGTCGAGATGGTCGGCGAGGCAGGCGATGCGACCCGCGCGGACAGCGAAGGTCTCGAAGAGCGACGGGCCCGGAACCAAAGCCGCGACTTCGGCGCCGGCGGGTAGCGTGACCCATTCCCCCTGACGCCAACCGATCATGGGAGTACGGCCGCGCGGGCGGCGGCGAGCAGTGGGGCCTGGGCCTTGCGCAGGCTTTCGGCGTATTCGCGGGTCGGGACCGAATCGGCGACGATGCCGGCCCCCGCCTGGACAAAGGTGCGGCCTTCGGCGGACCAGAGCGAACGGATGATAATATTGAGGCAGAGATCGCCGGAGGCGCCGAGCCAGCCGAGGGAGCCCGTATAATAGCCACGGCTGAACGGCTCGAGCTCCGCGATGATCTGCATCGTGCGGACCTTCGGCGCGCCCGTCACCGTACCGCCCGGGAAAAGCGCGCGGATGACGTCGGCCGGACCAGCCGAGGCCTGCAGGACCCCTTCGACCTGCGAGACAAGGTGCATCACGTGCGAATACCGCTCGACCGCCATGAATTCCGGGACATGGACCGAACCGGGTCGGGACACGCGACCCACGTCGTTCCGGAGCAAATCGACGAGCATCAGGTGCTCGGCCTTCTCTTTACTGTCATTGGAAAGTTCGGCGGCCCAGGCGCGGTCGGCCGCTTCGTCGGCGCCGCGGGGGCGCGTCCCAGCGATCGGGCGGGAAGCGATGCGCCCCGCGGAGACCTCGACCAATAGTTCGGGCGAGCCGCAGGCCAGCGTCGCGCCAGGCAGGCGCACCAAGCCCATGTAGGGCGAAGGGTTAGCGGAGCGAAGGGCTTCGTAGGCGAGGAGCGGTTCGACCGGCGCCACTTCGAGGCGCGTGGAAAGATTCACCTGATAAGTGTCGCCGGCGGCGATGTATTCCTGGCAGCGGGCGACCGCGCGGACGAAACCCGGCTCATCGAGCGAGCAGGCGAGCGGCGCGGCCGGCGCGGCGGGCGGCGGTAAGGAAGGCGCCGGTTGGGCGCAGGCAGCATCCCAACGGGCAGCGAGATCGAGGGCGCGGGCGCGGGCCGCACGCAGCGCGGAGTTGGGCGAGCCGACGGGACAAAGCACCACCACCGTCAACTCGCGCTGCGCGGCGTCAAAGACGCAGGCCTCGTGGGCCTCGAGGAAGGCCGCCACGGGCGTACGCACATCGGTGGGCGCGGATTTCACCGGCTCGAACTGCGTGGCGAGCTCGTAGCCCAGCAGCGCGATGAGCCCGCCCTGGAAAGCAGGCCAGCCGGCGAGGCGCGGCGCGCGCGTCTCGCGCGACCAGCGGCGCAGGTAGGCGAGCGGCTGCTCGGCGGCCTCCTCGTGAGCGCCATCGGCCGCGTGCAGGACCACGCGCCCATCGGCGAAGAACAACGTCGCGCGGGCGGCGGCGGGGACCGCGATGGTAAAGCTGCCGGACCGGCCGCTCTCGAGCACCGCGTGGTGTCGGCCCGTGAAGAAACCCTCCCACGAAGCCGGCAGGCGGTCGGCACGAAAACGCGCGAGGTAAGGCAGGTGGGTCCAGCCCGGACCAGCGGCGATCCAGTCGGCGGCAGTGACTTCGGCGACGATGGCGGGAATCTCACTCATCGGCGAAGTTCAGCTTGTAGCCGGAGAAATCTGGGCCCGAGAGGATTTCGCCGACCCTTTCAGCCGTGAGTCCGTAGACATGAAGTTCTTGGCGCGAGCCCTTGGAAACGACCGTGATGCGCAGACCGCCGCCGAGCTTCATCACCTTGATCGAAAGCGTCTTTGCGCCGACGCGCGCGCTGATCACGCCGCGGGAGACGCGGCCATGGCGCTCGAGGGCTTCGGCCACGGGACGGGCGGCATCCGTCAGCGACGTGTGCGTGCCCGCCCTGCCCCGCCCTTTGGCCATGCTCAGGCGATCTCCCAGTTATAGGGATGGGAGGACAGTGCAGCGCTGCCCTTCTGCGTGACTACCACGCAATCCTCGAAGCGGCAGCCGCCGAGTCCGGGATAATAAAGCCCTGGCTCGACCGTGACCGCGTTACCCGCGATGAGCGGGTGCGGATTGCGGATGGAGAGCGCCGGCTCTTCGTGGATGTCGTAGCCGAGCCCGTGGCCCGTGCCATGGAAGAAGCCCACGTAGACGCCCTTCTTCAGGCCGGTCTGGTAGCCGAGGGATTTGAAATATTCTTGCACCACCGTATGCACCTTGGCGCCCGTCACGCCTGCGCGGATCGCCTTAATCGCGCGACGCTGGGCCTCGAGCACCGCATGGACCATCTTGCGCTGCTTTGCGCTGGCCTTCCCCTTGAGATAAGTGCGGGTCATATCGCCGTAGTGATGTGAAGCGATATGGCGGGGATAGATGTCGCAGACGATGAGCTCGTGGGCGCGGATCGGGCCAGAGCCAGAGCAGTGGCAATCGACCGCCTGGTCGCCCGGGGCGATGATGAGGCCGATGTCGCACAGGCCGCCCTGGCGCAAGATCGCGACCTGCGCTTCCTCCTTTAGGATCTCGGCCGTGAGCGTCTGGCCGTGCCACTGCAGAACGCCCTTTTTGTCCGCCTCGGATTCGGCGAGCACCTTCTCGATGGCCTTGAAGCCCGCGACCGCGGCGGCATTACCCGCGCGGATACCGGCGAGCTCCGCCTTCGACTTTACTTGGCGAGCCGGGAAAAGTTCAGGTAAGCCGCGCTCGTTGAGCTGGGCGCCGACCGGATGGAGCTCGAGGCCGAGCTGGCGCAGGCGCTCATAGAGTCCCACCGGGAAATCGGCCGGCACGCGGAAGCGATGGATGCCCTGCTGGAGCGCGGCGAAGACGATGGCGTCGGCTACGCCCGCCTTCGGGTTGGTCCTACGGAGATCGGTGATGGTGGCAGTGAGGTTAAGGACTTCATCAAAGGCGGACTCGTCTTTGGCACGCCCGACTTCCATCCCCGGGAGCAGGCCGATGCGGCGGCCGCCGACGGAGAACGCCGGGAACGGGTCGGAGGCGTGGAAACCTCCGAACCAGCGCAGGTCGGCGTTCTTGGAGGGAGTCGCCATCATGAGCACGTCACGAACGGCTGGGGCGGAGGGGCGAGCGGAGCGAGCCATGGACACAGGATGACGGAACTCGGTCCTGCGTGAAGCGCAAACGGCGGCGCCTAGGCGCATGAAAGGGGCGACACGACGGCGCCCGCCGCACTCCGGCTTGACGGACCAAAGGGGCCAGGCAGGATGGCCACATTCTTGAGAACGCGGGTATCGTTCAGTGGTAGGACCCCACTTTCCCATAGTGGTGACACCAGTTCGAATCTGGTTACCCGCTCCAGGAGTAGCCCCGGGCCGAGGCTTGACCCGGGACTCGTGGCGGGGAATAGTGAACATCCTTGGTTTCGCGGGTATCGTTCAGTGGTAGGACACCACTCTTCCAAAGTGGATACACCAGTTCGAATCTGGTTACCCGCACCAAGGAAAACGCCGGGCCTCAGTTCCGCCAAGGCAGCTGGCCGGCGGGCGTGACCTCGAGGAATTCCTTCCAACACTCGACCTCGTCGGCCGACAGGGATGAGGCGACGACCAGGCGCCACTTCGGTTTGGTGGGCGCGTGGCGGAGGGTCATCCCGGCCTGCTCCGGCAGACGATTGGCCTTACGCGAATTACAGCGGACGCATGCGGTGACGATGTTTTCCCAGTTCGTCTTGCCGCCGCTATCGCGAGGGACGACGTGGTCGAGGTTGAGCTCCTCTTCGCGGAACTGGCGACCGCAATACTGGCAGGTGTTCGCGTCGCGCAGATAGACGTTGCGGCGGGAGAAACGGATCTCCCGACGCGGCACGCGATCGTATTCGCCGAGGAGCAAGACGCGCGGGATGCGGAGTAGGATGCAGGGCGAACGGACCGCTTCGGCGGCGGGGGGCGGCGTCTCCACGGAAAAGCGCATCCACTCCTCGGCGCTCAGCACACGATGACCAGACGGGTCGGCATGAATCGCCGCAGCCCGGCCCCGGAAGAGTAGGCTCATCGCGCGCAAGACGCCCACGATGTTAACCGGCTGCCAGAGACGGTTAAGGACGAGGACGCGTTGTTCGAGGCGCGATGGCACGTGGAAAGAGATAAGCCGCCAGCGGGGGACGGTCAACTCCCTCGGTTCAAGGATTTTTCTTCGGCCCAGGAATAGCCCCCGCCGCTGGCGAGCCCGTCAAAGCATCGGGCAAGGCGACGTGCATCGCGCCCGTCACGGAAGCGGGTATCGGGAAGGGCACGCCGTCGATCTTCACCCGCAGGTGCTCGACCGCCGAGGACCGGAGCTCACTGGCCCCTCTCACGTTAATGACCACGGGCTTATCGCGGGGCGAGAGCATGCCGTAGCCGGGCACCTCACCGGTCTCGAGTTCGATGACCTGGTAGCGAATCCCGGTCTTGACGGAGCTAAGCGTGATCTGGTGTGTCCGGCTCGCCGGCGGCGCCAGGACCGCAACCACCGCACTCGGGTCAGGCTGCGTCCGGCGCGCCGAGGGCGAGCTTAGGAAAAAACCAGCGCGAGGACGATGGCGAAGAAAGCGATGCCGATGATGACATACACCAGCATATCGCGACTCACTGCGAGCGGGACGCCAGCGGAGACGGGCTCGAAGGCCGCTTCCTCGTCGACCCCAGCTTCGAGCGGGCGACGCGAGGCCTTGGCGGAATGGTGCGTGTTGAAATCGGCGCCAGCCTTCTCGTCATCGAGGCGGAGATACTTGGCGTAGAGTTTCACGAAGCCGCGCTTGTAGACATCGGCGAGCGGGATGGATTCAAACTGTCCGGCCTCCATGGACTGGAGGTAGTCGGTGCGGATCTTGGTGAACTCCGCCGCTTCGCGGAGGGTCACGCCCAGTCGTTGACGGGCTTCTTGGAGACGTTCGCCGAGGGTTTGCATAAGCCGACTTTCGCCCACAGGCGGCGAATAGGCAAGCCTCTCGTGGCCCGGGCTCCCCGTTTCACATCAGTTGGCCGAGCAAATTCCAAAGCCCGAACCACGGCGCCGCGACCAGCTGAACGGCCTGACTCATGAATTCCCGGAAGAAAGGCAGATTGATCGCAATCAAGAGAATCACGAAACCCCATCGGGCGAGCGATAGGAACAGCTCTTCGGAGTAGAGGCCTAACCGAACGGCGAGACGCGAACCGTCGAGCGGCGGGATGGGGATGAAATTGAAGACAACGAGCCCAGCATTAAGGAAGATGCCGCTGACCAAGAACTTAAGGATAAGGGCGTCCTGCTTGGGGTCGAACGAGCCGAAAGCGCCGATGAGGCTGAAGACCAAGCACAACACCACATTCATGCCTGGCCCCGCCAGCGTGATCAGGATGTCATCCATACGCCTGGTCTGGGGGTTGGGGAGGGAGATCTGGACGGGCTTACCCCAGCCGATGAGGCCGAAGCCGGGGCTGAGGAAAATCATCACGGCGGGGATCGCGATGGTGCCAATCGGGTCCGTATGGGCGAAGGGGTTGAGGGTCACGCGCCCCTGCATCCGGGGCAGCGGATCACCGCGGAGGTCTGCGACCCAGGCATGGCCGAACTCGTGGAGTCCGATCGAGATGATCAGAAGGATGAGCTGGAGGGCGCCCCAGCGTAGTTGCTCGAGGTCCATCTCAGTGACCGAGGACAGGGCAGAAGAAAACGGAGGAAGACATGGCGGACGGCGATAAACAAATGCGGACGGCGAAGTTAGCCAACCCGAAAGCATCGACACACTCGCTCCTTGAGCAATCGGGGCAGGCAGTTAGACCTAAGGCATGTCGCTCGCCGTCCGAATCCGACTCGCGCAGACGCGTGGCCTCAGCCTGCCGGCGGCACGCACGCTGGCCCGCCTATCCACGCCCCAGGCCATCCAGGACTTCCTTGTCGATTTACCGCAGAACTTTGAGCCGGAAGGTGATACCGCCCGGTCCGTCGAGCAGACCCTGAAGCATCGCCGTGCCCATTGTATCGAGGGCGCCCTGGTCGCGGCCTTCGCGCTCTGGCTTCAGGGCCACCCTCCCCTGCTCCTGGACTTCAGCGCCCACCGGGACATGGACCATGTCATCGCGCCTTTCCGCGTGAACGGTAAGTGGGGCGCCATCTCGAAGACCAACTACGTCTGCCTCCGCTGGCGCGACCCTGTGTACCGTAGCGTCCGTGAGCTCGCGATGTCCTACTTCCATGAATATGCGAAGGGCCCGCGCAAAACCCTCCTTAGCTATTCCAAGCCGTATGACCTCAGTCGCCTGCCCCCGGAGAAGTGGGTGAACAACCCCAAGGACTGCTGGGAGATCGCTGACCTCATCACGGACGCACGGCATTACGAGATTGTCACCGACGCCGAGTCCAGGGCCTTGCGTCACCGTGATGACGTCGAGTTGCG
>CAMBGQ010000009.1 GCA_945866215.1 Opitutus sp. GAS368
GTTGCTCGCCTTTCCGCAGTTCACCCGACCCGCTGTTTACGATGGTCTCGAGGTGCCCCCCGTCCTCCTAGGAGGAAATCACGCCGAAATCGAAAAATGGCGTCGGGAAAGGCAAATAGAGAAGACAAAGCAACGCAGACCGGACCTGAAGAAAGACCAAGAACACCAGCCATGAGCAACCATCCCCTCATCCAATTCGCCACCCAGCCCCAGCTGAAAACCGCCCGCGGCGACCATGAATTCAAGGTCGGCGACGGCGTCAAAGTCTCCACCAAGGTTCGCGAAGGCGACAAGGAGCGCACCCAGCTCTTCGCTGGTATCGTGATTCAGCGTAAAGGTGGCGGTATCCACGAAACCTTCACCGTCCGCCGTATTTCCTTCGGCGAAGGCGTTGAACGTACCTTCCCGGTCCACTCTCCTAACATCGAGAAGATCGAAGTCGAACGCACCTCGCAGGTCATGCGCGCCCGCCTCTTCTATCTCCGCGATCGCCAGGGTAAGTCGGCGACCAAAGTCAAAGAGAAGCGCTTCGACCCGACCGAGCACGCCGCCGCTGTGGCTGCCGCGGCCGCCGCCAAGTAAGCCCTTCCCAGGCTTCCCCGAAACCCCGCCCGTCGGCGGGGTTTTTTGTGCCTGCCACGCCGGCGCATCCCCACCCCCATCCCCAACCCTCTGATCTCCCCCTATTCGCCCAATGCAAATTAAGTCATTATCGACCAATGGCTTGATTTGCGTGTTGCGGGACCCCGAAAGCGACGGGGGTATGTTTTTTTAATGAAAACAGTCGGGGGAAGGCTTGACTCTCCCCCTCCCTCCTGCGTTTTTCCACCTCCGTCTTTGGGCCGACCCCGGAGACGACAACCTACCACCTTCTCCCAATCTATGCTCCGCATCCGCCTCCAACGCTTCGGTACGAAAAACGAGCCGACCTATCGCCTCGTCGTCGCCGAACAAGCCATCCGCCGCGACGGCCGTTTCGTCGAAGTCCTCGGCAATTACAATCCCCGCGCCCGTGGCAAGACCCCGGGTCTGGTGATCAACGTCGAGCGAGTCGACCATTGGGTCAAACTCGGCGCCCAGCCGTCCGACACCGCGAAGTCGCTCGTGAAGCGTGCGCGCGAAGAGTCGGCCACTGCGGCCAAGGCCTAAGTTAATTTACACGGCGGAAACGCCCACCCTGACGATGCTTCACCCCGCCCCCCGGCGGGGTGATTCATTTGGGGAGGTCGCCGCCGCTCAGTTGAGCTTGTTCCAACCACCCTTGCCGTCCTTCTCCAGACGCTGGAAGCCCGCTTGGGCGAGACGCTTGTCGCTCAAGCCCTGCTTCATGGCCCCTTCGCCATATTTCGTCGTGAGCGTCGGCGACTCCAGCACGCGGCGGCACGGCTCCTGGGTCACGGGATGCTGCGTGAAGTCGGGGACCTCCGCGGGCAGGTCGACCTCGAACTCGTCGCCATCGGCGCCGTCGGGCTTGATTACGATGTAGCGGCGCAGCGGCATGGATTATCGGCGGGAGGATCGCGGGTCGAAGGCGTCGCGCAGGCCGTCGCCGAGGAAGTTGAGCGAGAGCAACGTGAGTGCGAAGACGACCGACGGGGAGATCAGTAGCCACGGACACTCCTCCATGATGTCGGCCCCTTCCTTGATCATCAGCCCCCAGGAAGTCATCGGCGCTTTCACGCCGAGCCCGAGGAAGCTCACAAAGGCCTCCAGCAGCATGACGCCGGGGACGGTCAGGGTGGCGCATACGGCGATGGTGCCAGCCAGGTTCGGCAGGTAGTGCCGGCAGAAGATGCCCCACCGCGACTGGCCGAGCGACTCGGCGGCCTGCACGAACTGCGAGGCCTTCAGTTCCCGCGTCTGGTTACGGATGATGCGCGCCATGGTCAGCCAAGAGACGCCGCCTACGGCCAAGAAAATCATCGGCATGTTCTGCCCGAAGACGACGGTGGCCAGAATGACGATGAGCGTCAGCGGCAGGGTGCTCACGATATCGACGAAGCGCATCAGGGCGTCCTCGGTTCGGCCGCCGATCTCCGCCGCCAGCACACCGTAGCAGATGCCCACGACCAAGGCGACGGCGGTGGCGATGAGCCCGACGAAGAGCGAGATCATCCCGCCTTGCAGCAGCCGGGAGAGGACGTCGCGGCCGAGTAAATCCGTGCCGAGCCAATGGGCGGACGACGGCGCCATGGCGCTCTGCGCGAGGTCCTGCTCCATGTAAGAATAAGGCGCGATCCACGGCGACAGGAAGCAGGCGGTGGCGACGGCCACGAGGAAGCCGCCGGACCAGACCGCCGCGCGATCCCGCCGGAAGCGCTGCCAGCCGCTTTCGCCCGCCAAGGACTCGACGGCCAGGGACTCGGCGGCGGCGTCCATCATGGGTTGCGGGCCACCTTGGGGTTTAGCGCAGCGTTGGCCAGGTCGGCCGCGAGGTTGAGGAAGAGCAACGCCGCCGCGTAGACGATCGTCGTGCCGAGGATCAGCGTGACGTCGCGATTGATGATGGCGGTGACGAAGAGACGCCCCATGCCCGGGACATCGAAGAGGGACTCGACCACGAAAGACCCCGAGACGAGGCCCGCTGCGGCGGGCCCGAGGTAGGTGACGACGGGCAGTAGTGCGTTGCGCAGCGCGTGCACGAACCAGACGCGGAGCGCCGGCACGCCCTTGGCGCGCGCGGTGCGGACGTAATCCAGCGAGCGTACTTCCATGAGCGAACCGCGGGTCAGTCGCGCGAGCGGCGCGGCGGTGATCAATCCGAGCGTGGCCGCCGGCAGGATGAAGTGTTCCAGCGAACCCCAGCCACATGGCGGCAACCAGCCCAGGCCGAGCGCGAACACGAGCGCCAGGATCGGCCCGAGGACGAACGACGGCACGCAGATCCCCACGAGCGTGAACCCCATTGGCACGCGATCGAGCCAGCTGTTGGGCCGCGAAGCCGCGAGTACGCCGACGGGCACGCCGATGAGCACCGCGACCAGCAGCGCGACGAGGCCCAGCGAGCCGGAGACGCCGATGCGCGAGCCGATGACCTCGCGGACCGACCAGCCAGGATATTTGATCGAGGGCCCCAGGTCGCCTTGGGTCAGATTCGCGACGTAATTGCCGAGCTGAATCTGGAGCGGCTGGTCGAGGCCGTAATACTTCTCGAGCCGCGCCTTCACCTCGGCCGGCAAGGGACGATCCTTGTCAAACGGTCCGCCGGGGACCGCGTGGGCGAGGAAGAAGGTCGCCGCGACGACGATGAGCAGCACCGGGACCATCTCCAGCAAGCGACGCAGGACGTAAGCCATCAGGGTTTCTTCTCGGTGGTTTGGAGGCGCCTCCCGAGTTCTTCGGTCGACGGGGGCGGCGGCAAGCCAGACTTGGCCCGGTCCGTCCAACCCATCTTGCGCGCCAACGCTTCGTAAGCCTGCGGGCTGAGGGTCTCGCTGGCCTTCAGGCGGGCCTGACGTTCTTCGGTGTCGTCCAGTAGCCGCTCCTGTATAGCGGCGGCGTCACGCTTCGGGCTCGGCAAGGAACAACCGGCGCCCAACACCGCGAGGATGAGCAAGAGCAAGAAGGCGCGACGGGGCGGCGACATACCGATGGTTCTACTCCGCGAGGTCATGAGGGCTCAAGCGCTTACAGGTTTCCGGTCCGGTGAAAAGATGGCGGCGACGCGCCACCTGATTATAACAGTGATCACGGAGCACCGCGGGGCAGAGACCCGCGACCCAGGCCAGGAGGCGCCAGCCCCCACCCAGCCCCCGCAGCAAAGCAAGGACGGCCGCCGACCGCACCAAGCGGCGCGATCCGTCCCAGACCACAATCGTGTCCGGGTCGCCGCCCGGCGGCTCGCCGGCGATGCGCGCAGGCTCGCCTCGGTTCGTCGCGAAGATCATGCCGCCGGCCTGATTCCGACGGGCCAGCCAAGCGGCCGTCCGATTGCACAGGGCGCAGGAGCCGTCGATCAACACGACGAGAGGCGCATTCTGCATAGACCGACCTTAAGCCTGGCTCGGCCGGTGTGAAGGGGCAAAACCGAGTTCCCAAGGGGCGGAGAAAGCCGCCTGAAGGCCAGCGAAAGCGCTTGTCATGGGGCAAGGGCACTGCCAAGTTGCCCATCCTGTTGGCCGGAAGGGTATCCAAGTGGCTAAAGGTCGCGGACTGTAAATCCGTTCAGCTTCGCTGTTCGTGGGTTCGAATCCCACCCCTTCCACCAGCAGGACTCCTGAGGCCCCTCAAAAAGGGGCCTCTCCCTGCCCGAAAACCTCAAATCCGCGTTGACTCCGAGGGCCGCCCACGGCTTCCCTACTGACTCACATGGCCAACATCAAAGCTAACAAGAAGAGCATCCGCCAGACCCTCCGTCGCGCTGAGCATAACAAGGTCGTCCGCACCCGACTCAAGGGTCTCGTCAAGAACCTGACCGGCGAAAACGTTGTGGCCAACGCCTCCCTCGTCGCTTCCGCCGCCGACAAGGCCGCGAAGACCGGCGTGATCCACCGCAATAAGGCGAACCGCATCAAGGCGCGCCTCGCGAAGAAGCTCGCGGCGGCCAAGAAGTGATGCGGGTCGGCTCCCTCACCAACCCCGTCGCTTAGGCGCCGGGGTTTTTTTGTCCCCGGCTATGTCCGACCTGCCCCCCGCCTCCATCGGCTTCGCCGCCGGTCTGCTTGGCGAGGAGGCCTATCGTCTCGCCGTCCTGGCCACCGGCCCCGGCTGGGTCGCGCTGGATAAGCCCAGTGGCGTCGCGCTGGAAGAACACCCTTGGCAGAAAGGCGCCCCCACCCTGCTCGGCCAACTGCGGGCGCAACTCGAGGCCGGCAAGCCAGAGATGCTTCGCCTCGGGCTCGCCGAACCTGCCGTGGTCTTCGGGCCCGAACCCGAATCCGCCGGCATCGCGATCATCGCCGACCGCGCCACCGCGTTGCCTAGCTGGCGCGAGGCCCTCGGCTCCGGCGCCTTCCGCTTCGACTACGAATTCATCGCGCGGACGGAAGACGCGCCGGAGGACGCCGGCCTCTGCGACCTGCCCGTGGGCATGGACGACTCGCAGGAACGGGCCTTCGTTTCGCGGCGCAACGGCAAACACGCCCAGACCCGTTTCGAACCCGGCCGGGCCTGCGGTCGTTGGCGCATCTGGACCGCCCACACGCCCTTCCCGCGTCGCGATCAAGTCCGCATCCACGCCGCCGAATGCGGTATCCGCATCGCCGGCGAGCTGAAGTACGGGCGTTCGGGTCGCGTGACACTCACCGACACGACCCCGAAGGGGCGCCTCAATAAGGGCGAAGACAAGCCGCTGCACCGCGGCCTCTTGCTGCGCGTCGCGGGTGTCGCCGGTAAGGTCGCCGGACAGGAGTTCACCATCGTCGCGGCCCGGCCCGACGATTTCGCGACGGTGGTCAAGCGTCTCTCGAAAGGGATCTGATTAGGCCTCCGACGGGAACCGCAGCGTAAAACGATCCGTCGTGCGCGCGTAGCCGTCCGGGCTATTCAGCCGGCCGATCGGCGCATAGTGCGCGTAATCGACCTTCCACGTCGCGGGGTCGGCGACGCCCTGACGCACGTGGGCGAGCAGGATCTCGACGACGACCAACCGGTTGGCCCCATACTTTCGGACATCGAGTACGCGGCACTCCAACGCGACGGGACATTCGACCAGCCGCGGAGGCCGCACGCGCTCGGACGCGGCGAGCGTGAAGCCCGCTCGCGGCACTTCGCTCACGCCCGGCGGTAAGGGGCGGGCGCACTCGACCATCTTCGCCGCCACGGCCTCGTCGCAGAGATGAAGCACGCACTCGCCGTGGGCGAGCAGGTTTGCGGCGGTGTCCTTCGGTGTGCCGTCGTCGCGGTCAGCGGGGGCGAAGACGGCGATGGCTGGCTCCGCGCCCATGAGGTTGAAGAACGAGAACGGGGCCGCGTTGACCACGCCCGCAGCGTCGAGGGTCGTCGCCAACGCGATGGGGCGCGGGACGACGAGCCCAGCGAGCAACCGATACGCCAAGGTGCCCGGATGGGCGGCGACGTCGAAGCGCACGCTCATGCCCTGGGCGGCGGATCTTCGCCGCCGTGCGAGACGATCGCTTCCCGGCGCAGGCGATCATGCCGGTAGGACATGAAGATATAAAGCCCCACGCCGACACAGATGCAGGAATCCGCCACGTTGAAGGCCGGGAAACGGTAATACGGAAGATGCACGTCGATGAAGTCGATGACGTGTCCGCCGAAGAGCCGGTCGCGGACGTTGCCCAGGGTACCGCCGACGAAAAGGCCGAAGGCGAGCTGGCCGCCCTGGAGTTCGCGCAAGAGCGGCAGGCGCCAACGCCAGACAAGCGCAAGCACGGCCAGCGCGAGCAAAATGAGGAACGGCCGCACGTCGTATTCGGCCCCCAGACCCCAGGCGGCGCCTTTGTTGCCGACGTGCACGAGCCACAACCAGTCGAACAGCATGATTGGCGGGCGCGCGGGGTCGTCGCCAAAGTAGGTGCCGAAAGGGATGAACCGCACCACGAGTAGCTTCGACGCAATATCGGTGGCGAGCGCGGCCACGCCAACCGTCCAGAAAGAGAGATAGGGACGGAGCCGGGCGAACATGGGCGCTCGCTTAGGTGTCGCTCGGGTCGTCTTCGCCGCCACCACCGCCGGTGCCGAAGCCGACTTCGTCGCCGATCTCGCCGAGCGGATTGCCGCCCCGACGACGGTGGGCGCGACGGTTGCGTTCGAGCTCCTTCTGGCCTTCGAGCGAATAGCGGGTGAACGGCACGGCAATCAGCCGGGCGGCGGGAATCGGCTTATTGGTGATCTCGCAGGTGCCGTAGGAGCTCTTCTTCATGCGCTCGATGGCATCGGCGATCTCCTTGAGCGCCTCCTGCTCGTTCGAGATCAGCGAGAGAGCGAAGTCGCGGTCGGCGGTATCGGTGCCCGCGTCCGCGAGGTGCTGGGAGTAACCGGAAAGGTCGCCGGCGTCATCCTTGCCCGATTTCTTGAGCGCCGCCTCGGAGTGGAAGGCGAGGCCTTTCTGCAAGGCGTCGCGCATGTCGACCAGGAGACGGTAGTATTTGCGGAATCTTTCGGGTACCTGCTTAGCCTCGTCGACGAAGCCTTCGCCCTTACGGAAAGGATTCGAGCCACCGAGGAGGTCGGAGATCGAGGCGGTGGCGATGTTCTGGGATCGGTTACCCTGCGTCCGGGCGGCCGCGGCGGCCTTCTCGCGCGCCTTGCGCTCCTCGTCCGGTACCCAGACGTTGAGCTTGGTCTTGGATTTGCTGCGCTTGGAGAGGTAGGCGTTGAGCTCGGCAAGGGTGTAATACTGGAGCTTCGGGCGCAGCGGCACCACCAGCGCGTTGTCTTGATGGTGCACGTTGCGGTGTTTGTTCAGCAGGCCTTTCTGGACGGCGTGGTCGACCTTCGGTACCTTGGCGCCCTTGCCGCCCTTGGTCGGAGCCGCGACGGTAGCCTTGGAGCCCTTGACCGGGACAATCACGGCGGCGCCCTTTTTGGTGGGCTTGACCTGGGGCGCGGTCTTGGCGAGAGCGGCAGCCTTACCCTTGGGGACTGAAGCCTTCGCCGCCGGTTTCGGGGCGGCCTTAGGTGCTGGCTTCGTGGCCGGGCGGGCTTTGGCCTTCGCCTTCGCCTTGGGAGCGGAGTGCTTGGCTGAATTCTTGGAGGCTTTATGCTTGGACATCGGAAGGGGGGATTAGAGTTGCGGGTATTTGGAGAGCAAGGCTTCGCGGCAACGTGGGGATACCATACCAAATCTGCCCGCTTCCACAAGGGCGGGGACCCACCGCCAGGAACGAGGGCAGCGCACGCCCGGGGCCTTATCGACCTGGAAGGCCAAGCTGGCGCCAGCCTGCGGCCGGAGCTGGACCGCGGAGACGATCCATAGCTCGGTCAGAAGGGCCTGATGGGCGGATAGCAGGGCGAAATCGGCTTCCGCGGCGTCGCCGGTGACGGTGACCGAGGCTTCGAGGGACTGGCCGATCGCTTTCTCCTGGCGCAGGCGCTCGAGCGGGACGTTCACTTGGGCGGCCAAGGCCTGGATGCGGGCGACGGCGGCATGGGCGGCGAGGCCGGCGGCGTCCTCCCAGCGGGCGTCGATCTCTGGCCAATCCTGCAGGTGCACGCTCGGGATGTCGGCATACTCGGACTTGGCGCCAAGGTGCGACCAGGCTTCATCGGCCGTGAAGGGCACAAAGGGGGCGATGAGCCTGAGGTAGGCGCGCAACACGATGTCGAGCGCGGTCTGCGTCGAGCGGCGCAGCGGATCATCCGGCGCCGTGGTGTAGAGGCGGTCCTTGACCACGTTGTGGTAGGTGGCCGAAAGCGTGCCGGTCGTGAAACCGGCGAGGGCGGACGCGGCGCGGTGGAACTCATTGCGCTCACAGGCGTCGGTGACCTCGCGGATGAGCTTGGCGGTCTCAACGAGGACCCAGCGGTCGATGGCGGTCATCTTCTCCACCGGCACGGCGTCGCGGGCGGCGGCGAAGTCGAAGAGATTGCCGAGTTGGTAGCGCAGTGAATTACGCATACTGCGATACTGGTTGGAAATCGTCTCGAAGATCGCGTCGGAGAGCGGGATGTCGCTCTGGTAGTTTTCCGAGGCGACCCAGAGGCGCACGATGTCAGCGCCGTATTTCTTGACGGTGTCGTCGGCGGTCTGCGGCTTGCCGTCGGACTTCGAGATCTTCTGCCGCTTCTCGTTCACGACGAAACCGTGGGTGAGGACAGCGCGATAGGGCGCCGAACCCTTGACGGCGATGGCGGTCCAGAGCGAGGACTGGAACCAGCCACGGTGCTGGTCAGAGCCTTCGAGATAGAGGTCAGCCGGCCAATGGAGGTCCTTGTGCTTGGCGCACACGGCGAGATGGCTCGAACCCGAATCGATCCACACATCGAGCGTGTCGGTGCCCTTGCGCAGATCCTTCGGCCAAGCGGCGGGAACGGGCGCACCGGCGAGAATCTCCTCGACGGAAGCGGCCCACCACCAATCGCCGCCGCGGGTCGCGACCTGCTGGGCGAT
The DNA here is from genome assembly GCA_945866215.1 of Opitutus sp. GAS368. Classification (GTDB taxonomy): domain Bacteria; phylum Verrucomicrobiota; class Verrucomicrobiia; order Opitutales; family UBA953; genus UBA953. Next base: position 9,014 of record CAMBGQ010000009.1, read on the forward strand.
GTGACGCACGACGGCGCCATCGAGATAGGATTCACCCTTGGACGGCGAATAAAAAGCTGGGATCGGTACACCCCAGGCACGCTGACGCGAGATACACCAATCCGGACGGCCTTCGAGCGCGGCGCGGATACGGTTTTCACCCGAGGCGGGGATCCATTTCACTTCGGCGACGGCGGCGAGCGCCTTCTGGCGCAAATCGCCACGATCAAGGCCGACGAACCACTGGTCGAGCGCGCGGAAGACGACGGGCGTCTTGGAGCGCCAACAATGCGGATAGGAATGTTCGAAGCTCTGCGCCTTAAGCAACGCGCCCTTGGCCTTGAGCAGTTCGAGCACGGCGATGTTCGCGGGGTTCTTGCCGTCGGTCTCGAGGACGGTGATGCCCACGAGCGAGGCCGGGACCTTGCCGTCGTCGGCATAGGTGCCGTCGTCGCGCACCGGACAATACGGCTCCAGGCCATACTTGTTGCCAGTCTGGTAGTCTTCGAGGCCGTGGCCGGGCGCGGTGTGCACGCAGCCCGTGCCGGCGTCCGTCGTGACGTAGTCGGCGAGCACGATGGGCGCAGCGCGGTCGATGAAAGGGTGCTGCGGCTGCAGGCCTTCGAGCGCACGGCCCTTGACCTTGAAACCATCGGTGGCGCCTTCGAGGGCGCACGCGGCGACGAACGCTTCGCGTAGTGCGGTGGCCACCAGGAACGAACGCTCGCCGTGACGGACCTCGACGTATTCGAGATCAGGGTGCACGGCGATCGCGAGGTTCGCCGGTAGCGTCCACGGCGTGGTCGTCCAGATGACGACGGCGAGCGGGTGCGCGGGTGCGAGTCCCTTCGCGGCGGGAGCGGCCACGGGAAAGGCGACCCAGACGGAGTGCGAGCGCTTGTCCCGGTATTCGATCTCGGCTTCGGCCAGCGCGGTCTGGCAAGGGATGGACCAGTAGACCGGCTTCTTGGAGCGGTAGACCAGGCCCTGCTCGACGAAGCTGGCAAAGCCGCCAAGAATCTCGGCCTCGTAGGCCGGATCCATCGTGCGATATTCCGACGCCCAATCGGCGAGGATGCCGAGGCGCTTGAACTGGCCGCGTTGCTTCTCGATGAACCCAGCGGAGAATTCCGCACAGGCCTTGCGGACGCCGAGCGCGTCGAGCGACTGCTTCTTCGCCTGGAGTTCCTTCATCACCTTGTGCTCGATTGGCAGGCCGTGGCAGTCCCAACCCGGGACGTAAGGTGTCCGGAACCCGCGCATAGATTTATAGCGGAGGATGGCGTCCTTGAGTAGCTTGTTGAGCGCGGTGCCGATGTGCACATCGCCGTTGGTGAACGGCGGTCCGTCATGGAGCACGAAGGCGGGCTTGCCGGCGGCGCGCGCCTGAATCTGGGCATAGAGACCGTTGCGCTCCCAATGGGCGAGGCGGACGGGCTCACGTTCGGCCAGACCGGCCCGCATGGGGAAATCGGTCACCGGGAGGTTGAGGGTATCCTTGAGCTCTTCGGCCATGTGGTACTTGTAGAAAGGGGCGATGAAGGGCTTGAGCACCCCTCGGGGCGGGCAGGGTGAACGGCCAGACCTGCGAGGCAAGGGCGGAGATAGGGTCCCGACACCCTCGGGTCGAGCCGGGATTGACAGGGCGGAGGGGAAACGCACCAATGCAAGCCCATGGAAAACATGAAGCCCAAGCTCATCACCAAGCAGGCGGTCGTCATCGACCTCGTCCTGACGGTGGTCTTCTTCGTCTGGATCACCTCAATCCTCAAGAAACATGTTCCCTGGTCCGAAGCCGGTGAAACCGCCGTCCTGCTCGGCGCAGCCTACTGCGGAGCTTGCCTGTCCGGCGTATTTTGGATGGCCCTCAGCCTCTTCCGCGTGACGTTGGTCGACCAGATGCTACCGAAGTCGCCGGACTCCAAGCAGTCCCGCTAGGCCCCGCCCGGCTACTTGGCCACGGGCGTAGGCGACGTCAGTGCCGCATCGATTTCGCGGCGCAGCTCCTCGGCCGCCTGACGTTCCTGCAGATACTGCGCCCAAAGCGCGGCGAGTTCCTCCGGCTTGGCGGTCGGGAATTTCTCCAGCCAGGTTCCGAAGGTGCGCCAGGCGTTATGGTAGACCGGATTCTGTCGGAGAATCTCGCGGCGCAATCCGGCCAGCCGACCCTGCACGCTGGCCTTCACCGCCGGCAAGTTGCGGTGCGGGGGGAGATCCCGTCCAGAGATGAGTTCGTCGCCGCGGCCGACGTCGAAGACGAAACGGGCGATGTCATCAAGCGATTCCGCTGATTCGGCCAAGCCGAGGCTGACGGGCGCCCGCGCCAGCAATAATTCAGCGCGCTGGACCAACCACCACTCGTCGGGCGAGGGGACCGCCTTCGCGAGCAGGGCGAGCACGGCATTCCCTTGGGCGGAGGCGATCAACGTCTTGGATTGCTCCGCGGGGGCGCCCAACGTCGAGCGCAGGGCGCGCCAAAACAAGAAGGCCTCCCGCGCCGGGGCCTTGCCCGCCAGAATGTCCGCTAAGGTCGCCGGGACGGCCCGCCGCCCTTCGCGATACCAGTGATCGTTCATCGAGGGACGCAGCTGCGCGACGACTTCGCAGGCCAAGGCCTGCCGCGTCCAGGGCTCGCTGGCATCAGTCGCCTTGCCGGCCAGCAAGGCGACGCGCGCCAACCAAGCTTGGGCGGCGGCTTCCCCCGCGAGCGCGGGGGCTTCCTTGCCATCGCCGAGGCGCAAGACGACCAGCACCGTCCCGGCCACGACCCGTGTCTCGACCGGCGCGTATCCCGGGACGTCGGCCAGTTCCAGCCGGGCCAGCGGCGGCGGTGGTGCCGGCAGGTTAAGTGTGAATTCGAGATAGCGCTGCAAGGCCACGCAATGGGTCGCGACGAAACTGACTTCCGTGACCTTCTCCCCAGCGACCACCGCGATCGGCGTGTCGCTGGAATAGACGTGCGCTGGCGTGGGCGGCGTGGGCGCAGGCGTGGGCTCGGCCGCAGCGGCGGCCAACCACGCGCAAGCGACCAGGGCCTTCACCATGTCAGGCGCCGCCAAAGTGGCCTTCGTCGACTTCCAGCGGGGCGCCGCCCGAGATGTGCAAAGGTTCGCCCATCGGCGATTGGTCGTTCTTCCAGACTTCGACCGTAGCCGGGGCTTCGGGATCCGGCGAGACCCACTGCCAACGGCCGATGCCGAGGAAGCTCATGGGCACGCCCTTGTCCGGACTGAGTCCCGGGCCGGCGCCGCGGACGAAAGGCTTGTTGCCGATACCGATCATGAGGTTGACGATGAGGGCGGTGCCGGTGGCCCCATCGCTGGTGGCGGCCACGGGCGCCGGGGCCGGCGCGACCTCCACCTCGGCTTCATCCTCGTCGGCGAGCTCGTCTGCCTCCTCAGCTTCGGCGGCTTCGGCAGACGCCGCGGGTGCGGCAGCTCTCGCCGGGGGGGCACCCGTCGCGCGGATCTCTTCGCGGAGGGCCTCAAGCGAGGCCGTAAGCTTGTCGATTGATTTGTCGGCGGACTTGGCGGCTTTCTTAAGTTCGTCGCGGACGCTCTTCAGTTCGGCTTCAAGCTTATCCTTGGCCGCGACGGCGTCATCCGCATCGGCGATGACGGCGCGGACGGTCGTGGCCAGCGCGGCGTGCTGTTCGGTGAGTTCGTCGAGGGCGTCCTTGGACTGGGCCGCGGCGGCCGTGGCCTGCACTTTCTCGCTCAATGCGGCGAGGGCGGACTTGAGGGCGTTGATCTCGGCGGAAGCGCGCTGTGCCACGGCAGTCACGGCGGCTTCGGCGGTCTTCTGCGACGCTTGCTCCACCTCGGCGATGCGGCGGTTGAGGGCTTCGTGGCCGGCGCGAGCATTGTCGCGCTGGAGGTCGATCTCCTCGGCGAGCTTGGCGCGCAGGCGGGCCTGCTCGGCCAGGCGCTCGGCCTTGCCGCCGCCGTCCTGCAGCACGGGGATCACCACGATGAGCGAGGCGAGCAGGATGGCGCACATGACGAGGAAGGTTTCCAGGCCGTCGCGCTTATCGGGCATCGCAATCAGGATCGCGAAGACCGCGATGAGGTCGGCGGCGACCAGGAACCATTTTTCTTTGAGCAGTTTCTCGAGTTCGCGATTCATAGGGGGGCGGGGTAAGGAGGCGGATCAGCGCGGACGCTCCACGAAGCCGACCTTGCGGTGGACCTTGGCGAGCGTGCGGTAGGCGGCGGCCTGGGCCTGTTCGGCACCGGCCTTAAGAATTCGATCCAACTCGGCGCGGTCCTGGATGAGCTCATCGTAGCGCACGCGGACGGGATCGAGCGTCGCGACCACGGCTTCGGCGACGGCCTGCTTGAAATCGCCGTAGCCCTTGCCGGTGAATTCGGCTTCGAGCACCTCGACGGGTCGCCCCGTGCAGGCGGACATGATGGCGAGCAGATTGGTCACGCCGGGCTTGTCCAGACCGGAGCGCACCTCGGCGGCGGAGTCGGTGACGGCGGACATAATCTTGCGGCGCACGTCTTCGGGGCGGTCGGTGATGAAGACCGTCGCGGAGTGGTTGGGGTCGGACTTCGACATCTTCGCCGTCGGATCCTGCAGGGACATGATGCGCGAGCCGACTTTGGAAAGGAAGGCCGCGGGCACCTTGAAGGTGTCGGAGTAGCGATGGTTGAACTTCGCGGCGAGGTCGCGCGCGAGCTCGAGGTGCTGCTTCTGGTCATCGCCGACGGGGACGAGGGTGGCGTTATAGAGGAGGATATCCGCCGCCATGAGCACAGGGTAGAAAAGCAGGCCGGCATCGACGGACTCCTGTTTGCGTGACTTATCCTTAAACTGGGTCATCCGCTCCAGCAGCCCGAGCGGGCAGAGGCACCCGAGGATCCAGGCCAGTTCGGTGTGGCCGATGACGTGGGATTGGACGAACAGGCGGCTGCGGGCCGGGTCGAGGCCGCACGCGACATACTGGGCCAGGCAGGAATAGGTGTTCTCCCGGAGCTGGGCCGGGACATAAGGGACCGTGATGGCGTGCTGGTCCACGATGCCGAAGTAGCACTCGTGGTCGTCCTGCATCCGCCCCCAGTTGAGGACGGCGCCCAGATAATTACCCAGATGGAGGCGGCCCGTCGGCTGGGCACACGTCAGGACGACGGGCTTGGCGGGCTTTTTTTCGCTGGTTTCGCTCATTCCGGTCTCCCAGCGTGGCAAGGGGGTCGCCCCGCTTCAAGCGGATTGGAGGTTCGGTGGCGCTTGAAATGCCCGAGCCGTCCGCCTAAACAGACCCTCATCCCTATCCGCCCGATATGTCGTTCGCCCAAATCATCCCCACCGGTACTCCAACTCCGGGGTCCGCGCCGACCGACTATTTCATCATCGGCGAGACCAAATACATCAGCCCCTCGGCCCCGGCAAGCTGGGGCGACGTGGCCATCCAAGCCCTCGCCTACGTCGCCGTCGCCTACCTCGCCGGCTGGGTCGCCGACCGAATCCTGCGTTGGGTCGCGGCCCAGTTTGCGAACAGCCCGATCGCCCAGGCCACCATCTCCGCCGTCGGTAAGGCACTGCCCCTCATCCTGCCCGCCTACACCCTGCTCTACCTGATCAAGGTCAACAAGTTTCACCTGGCCTCCATCGACTGGCTCAACTTCGCCGTCACCAGCGGGCTCTTCCTTTGCTCGATCGCCCACAGTGTCGCGATCTTCTTCCTGGTCGCGATCCCCATCGCCTGGGCGCAGAAGGTCGCCAGCCAGTCCGACAACAAGCTGGATGACATCCTCGTGCCGATGTTCTCCACGGTCGTGCGCATCTCGGTGATTCTCATCGGGGCCTTCAAGGCCATCTCGATCATCGACCCGCAGTCCTCCAACGCGATCCTCGGCCTGCTGGCCGGCTCAGTTGTCGGCCTGGCTTTCGCCTCGCAGGACACGATCAAGAACGTGTTCGGCTCCGTCATGCTCATCATCGACCAACCCTTCACGCTCGGCGACGTCATCAATATCGGCAGCCATGAGGGCAAGGTCGAATCGCTCGGCCTGCGCTCGACGACGATTGTGATGCTCGACGGCCAGAAGCTCGCCATCCCCAACGGCGACCTCGCCACCCGTCCGATCGTCAACATCACCCGCCGCGACTTCATCCGGGCGCAGGACATCATCCACCTCGAGGCCAACACGCCGGCCGGTAAGGTCAGCGAAGCGGTCGCCATTATCCGCGACCTGCTCAACGACCACGAGGGCTTCCAGCCTAGCCACCCGCCGATGGTGCACGTGACCGAGTTCACCGACTGGGCCGTGAACGTCCGGCTCATGTATTGGTACCACCCCGCGTCTAACGCCAAGCAGCTGGAATTCAACCAGCAGCTCCTCCTCCACGTCACCGAGCGCCTCCAGCAGGCGGGCATCCGCCTCGCCGTCCAAGGCACGCCGCAAGGCAACTGAACTTCCCTCCATGCCCCTCATCGAAGCCCGGAACCTATCGAAATCCTACGGCGCCATCCGCGCCGCCCACGCCGTCTCCTTCACCGTCGAGCGCGGCGAGGTCGTCGGCTTCCTCGGGCCTAATGGCGCCGGCAAATCCACCACCATGAAGATGCTCACCGGCCACCTGCGTGCCGACGCGGGCGCCGCGGTCATCGCGGGCTTCGATGTCACCGAACAGGCCGTCCAGGCCAAGCGGCGCCTGGGCTACTCACCCGAAGGCGCGCCCGCCTATGGCGAGATGACCGTCCGCGAGTTCCTCCGTTTCGCCGCCGATCTCCGCGGCCTGAACGATCCGGCCGAAAGCGTCCGCCAGACCCTCTCCCTCTGCCGCCTCGACGAGGTGGCCGCGCAGACGATCGACACGCTTTCCAAAGGCTACCGCATGCGCGTCGGCTTCGCCCAGGCGGTCCTGCACGACCCCGAGGTACTCATCCTCGACGAACCGACCGATGGCCTCGACCCGAACCAGAAGCATGAGGTGCGCCGCATCCTGAAGGAGATGGCCGCCCGCAAGGCCGTCATCGTCTCGACCCACATCCTCGAGGAAGTCGCCGAACTCTGCACCCGCGTCATCGTAATCGCGAAGGGCGAAATCCGCTGCGACGAGTCCCGCGACAAGTTCCTCGCCCGCGGCCCCGACCTCAACGCCGTCTTCCGCCAACTCACCGCCTGAACCCTTCCCCCATGTCCTCTTCCGAAAAAACTCCCGCCGCCGGCCGGCCGTTCACCGCGATGCTCCGCCGCGAGTTCGCTGGCTATTTCCGCACGCCGCTGGCCTACGTCTTCCTCGCGGTGTTCAATGCGTTCGCCGTGTCCCTCGCGTTCTTCGTCGGCGGACTCTACGAATCCGGCATCGCGAGCCTGGACCGCTTCTTCCTCTACCACCCGTGGCTCTGGGCATTCCTCGCCCCCGCCGCTGGCGCCCGCCTCTGGGCCGAAGAACGCCGCCAAGGTACCATCGAACTCCTCCTGACCTGGCCGATCACGGTCTGGCAGGCCGCACTCGGCAAATTCCTCGCCGCTTGGCTTTTCCTAGCCTGCGCGTTGCTGATGACCGTGCCCGTCGCCCTCACGGTCGGCTGGCTCGGTGACCCCGACTGGGGCGTGATCGCCGCCGGCTACGCGGGCTCGCTGCTCTGCGCCGGCGCCTGCCTCGGCATCGCGGCCATCGCTTCCGCGCTCACGCGTAGCCAGGTCATCGCCTTCGTCACCGGCTTCCTCGCCTGCTTCATCCTCGTGCTCATCGGCTACGGCGTCTTCGACGAGCTCCTCGCCGGCGCGGTCGGCTCCGCCGGTGTCGATGAGCTGCGCCGCCTCGGCCTCTGGCGTAACCTCGAACCGTTCACGCTCGGGCTGGTCGACCTCCGCCCCGTCGCCTACTTCCTGTCCGTGGCCTTTGCTGGCCTCGGGCTGAGCACCCTCATCGTCGAACGCCGCTAAACCGCCACCCACGCCATGAACCGCTCCCAAGCCCTGCTCGCCGCCTTCGCCGTCCTCGCAGCCGCGTTCTTCGTCAACCTAATCACCGGCGCCTTCCCCGCGCGCGCCGACCTCACCGCCGACCGTACCTTCACGCTCTCGGCCGGCTCGAAGCAGATTGTCACCCGGCTCGACGAGCCGGTCACGCTCGAGTTCTTCGTCAGCCGCTCCGACGTGAAGCTACGCCCTTACCTCGAAAGCTACTCGCGCCGCATCGAGACGCTCCTGCGCGAATACGTCGCGGCCTCCGGCGGCAAGGTGAAGCTGGTCGTGACCGATCCGCGCCCCGACACGAAGGAAGAACAGCGCGCCCAGCGCCACGGTATCGCCGCGATGCGCGCCGCCCAAGGCAGCGCCTACCTCGGCCTCACGGCCCAGCAGGCCGACACGGTCAAGGCCTTGCCGATGCTCGACCCTTCCCGCGAACGCTTCCTCGAGTTCGACCTCTCCAAGCTAATCGCCTCGGCGACGCGCCTCGACCGCCCGAAACTCGCCTTCATTAGTTCGCTCCCGATCAGTAACCAGATCCCGCAGGGCGGAGAACAGCAGGCCGGCCCGGCCGATTTGCTGCTGGCCGAGCTGGGCCAGACTTATGAAGTGATCACGCTCAACACCACCGCCTCCGAGCTACCGCCAGACGTCGCCGTCGTCGCGCTCGTGCACGCCCATCACATCGACGAGCAGCTGGCTTACGCGGTCGACCAGTTCCTCCTCAAAGGGGGGCCGGTCTTCGCCGCGGTCGACCCACTTTCGCGTATCCAAAAGTTCTCGCAGGGCAACATGCCCTTCATGATGGCGCCAATGGCCCTCTCGGCCGCGAGCGACCCCGCCCTCCTCCGCGCCTGGGGTATCCACGTCGAGATGGACGCCATCACGGCCGACGCCGCTTCCTCGGTGACGATCCGCGGCACGCGCGGCGAGCCCGTGCAATACCAGGCCGCCTTCGCCGCCGGGGAGGCGGCTTTCTCCCGCGAATCCCCGCTGACGTCCGACCTCCGCGAGGTCGCCTTCATGGAAGCCGGCGCGATCTCGCTCATCTCCGGCGCCGAAGCGCGCCTGAAACTCGAGGCGCTCGTCACGATGAGCGGTCCCGGTATGGGCGTCATCGCCGCCACGGCCGCCAACGCCGGTCCCTTCGAGAAGGTCTCGCTGGCCTACAAGCCCGACGGCAAGACCCGCGTGCTCGTCGCGACCGTCTCCGGCGAATTCGTCTCCGCCTTCCCGCAAGGGGCTCCCGCCCCAGCCAAGCCGGAGCCCACCCCGCCCGGCCAGCCGCCCAAGCCGGCGGCCAAGCCCCTAGCCGGCCCTCACCTGGCCAAGAGCGTGAAGCCCGCCCGGATCTTCGTGGTCGCGGACTCTGATTTCATGATGGATCCGTTCACGGTCCGCCAACGTCAGGTCGGCGGCCAGGTCGCGATGGAACCCATCAACGATAACTTCGGCTTCGTCGTCAGCGCGCTCGAGACCCTCGGCGGCAGCGACGAGTTGGTGACGCTGCGCTCTAAGGGCACCTCGCTCCGTCCCTTCAAGAAGGTCCAGGAGCTCGAACGCGTCGCCCAGCTCCGCTACCAAGCGAAGCTCGACGAGATCGAGCGCCGGCTCGAGGAGGCCAATGCGAAGATCACCGAGCTCTCCAAACAGACCGGCGGCGTCGCCGCTAAGGGCATCGTCATCACGCCCGAGATGCAGCGCGAGATTGAGAAGTTCCAAGTCGAGGCCGACAAGCTCTCGGAAGAACGCCGCGTCATCCGCCGCGGTCTCAGCGAAGACGTCAACTCCCTCGGCCGCCGCCTGCAGGTGCTGAATCTGCTCGCCGGCCCAGCATTGGCCCTGCTCTTCGGGCTCTTTTACGCCCTCGCCCGCCGCCGCCAGACTTCCTGATTCGTCATGCGCAACCGTACCCTGCTCATCGCCACCCTCGTCCTCGGGCTCATCGCCTTCGTGGCCGTCCGCCTCACCCGCGAAGCGCCTCAGGCCGAGGCCGCCGCCAAGCCGCTCTTCGCCGCCACCCTCCTCGAAGGTGCGAAGTCGCTCACCATCAAGGCCAACAACAAAAGCGTGACGGTCGAAAAGTCCGCCGACGGCTGGACAGTGAAGGAGAAGCTCTCCCTGCCGGCCGACGTCGAGAACCGCCTGCTGCCGCTCATCCGCGGACTGCAGAAGGCCAAAGATCTGGGCGACCTCACCGCCAACCCGAAGCGCCTCGAGAAGCTCGGCCTCGACGACTCCTCCGTCACGCTCAACGGTGACGGCGGACCGCCGGTGATAATCCAGTTCGGCAAGCCGACCGAAGACGGCGTGGGCGCCAGCGCCCGCCGTGCCGGCCAGACGCCCGCGATCCGCACCGACTTCACGGCCTACCTCGAGGGCGATCCGCTCGCTTGGGTCGACTTCACCTTGTTCACCGCCCAACCGTCCGAGATCAAGGCGATCGAGTTCGAGTGGGCGGACGGCAAGGCGGCGTTCTCCCGCAAGGAACTCGGCTCTCTCTTCGCCGGGAAGGAAGGTCCGGCGGTCGAGGATATCGTCGCCGCCGTGGCCACCATCCGCGCTGCCGATGCGGTCGCCGCCGACGATTCGGCCGCCACCAAGGCCGCTCGCTCCGCGCAGGTGAAGCTGACGCTCTACAGCGGCGCCTCGGTATCGTTGCTCTTCTCTAAGCTGGCGGGCGCCACACCCAACGACCCGGGCCAGACCTTCGTGCGCGTCGAACATTCCGACCCCAAGCACAAAGCCAACGCCACCAGCAAGAAGGCTGCGTTCGTCGCCGCGCCCTGGCTCGCCGAGCAGGTCCCGGGGTCGCTGGCTGCTTTCCAGAAAAGCCTGCAGCAGCCCGCCGCCGAACCGACGACACCGACTATCCAGATACCCGGCCCGTCCCCGACGATTATCACTTCGCCGGAGATTAAGCTGAAATAAGGGCCCTTTCGCAAAAGCCCTTGCCTCCCGAGGCGAGGGCTTTTTTGTGTCTATCACCGATGGCCGCCGCCGAATCCCAGTCCCTCAGCACCTACCTGCCCGCCCTCGTGCAGATCGTCCTGGGTCTCTCGATCCCCGCAATCATCCTCATTGTCAGCCACGCCTTCGGCCAGCGCGCCAAGGGCAACTACATCAAGGATAAGGCCTACGAATGCGGCCTGCCGATGGAAGGAAAGCCCCACCCTCGCTTCGCCGTGAAGTTCTACGTGACGGCGATGCTCTTCATCCTCTTCGACATCGAAGTCGTCTTCTTGGTGCCGTGGGCCCTGGTCTACCGCGAGTTCCTCGCCGCTGGCATCGCGATCACGGCTGCCACCGCGGTCTTCCTCGGCGTCCTCGTGCTTGGCCTCGCCTACGAGTTCAAGCGCGGGGCGCTGGAGTGGGAGAAGTAAGCGCTAAGGCGCGGCTGACGATGGGGCTGGCGAAAGAACCCTTCCGGGGGTAGTCGTATTCACCTCATGAATACCCTCACCCTCATCCGGCTCGTCGACGGGCTGCTGATAAGCGTCGGCCTCGCCTCCGTCGTCATGGGTATCCCTACCCTCATCGGCATGTGGAAGGTCTTCGCCAAGGCTGGCCAGCCTGGTTGGGCCGTGCTGATTCCAGTCTACAATTTCATCATCTTGCTGCGTATTGCTGGTCTCCGCTGGTATTGGGTCTTCACTTTGCTCATCGTCCCCATCCTAATCCTCGTAATCCTCGGCCTGATTGCTTGCCTGGCCTTGGTGGGCTTGGTCCTCGTCCTCGGCTTCGGCGCTCAATATGTCCCGGCTTACGCCATTCAGGAAGCTGCCGCCTACGGCGACCGCTTGCTCGAACTCGCATTAATCGCTGGCTTCGTCATGATCCTCTTCGCGGCCTGGATGGTCTGGGTTCACCATCGCATCTCGACCCGCTTTGGTCAGGGCGTCGGCTTCACCCTCGGACTCACGCTCCTCGCCCCGATCTTCTGGCTGATCCTCGGCTTCGGTTCTGCTAAGTATCTCGGCGAAAAGCCGGCCCAGGACTAAGCCGTTTCCCGTCAATAAAAAGGGCGCCCACTCGGGCGCCTTTTTTATTTGGGCTGCTTGCCCTTGAGGTGCTGATCGAAGAAGCCCGTGACCAGCGGACGCAGGTCGCGCTGCTTAGGCTGGAGGTCGAAGGTGTGCGGGGCGTCAGGGATGACCTCGAGCACGCAGGGGGCGCCCTGGGCCTTGGCGATCTTGAGATAGGTTTCGCTCTGGCTCAACGGGACGGTGACGTCCGCCGTGCCGTGCACGAGGAGCATGGGCGAATCCTTGGCGTCGAGGTAGGTGATGGGCGAGCCTTTCTTATAAAGCTCGGGCGCCTCTTCACGCGTCTTCGCGAACATCTTCATGTCGTGGTAATTCATGAGGTCGACGGCGCCGTAGAAATCGATGGCACAGGTGACGCGTGCCGAGATGTCCTGATAAGGCTCGCCGGCGACGGCATCGAAGCCGTCCGCCGGACCAGTCGTGGCCAGCATCATGGCGAGGTTGCCGCCGGCCGAACAACCGATGACGCCGATTTTCTCGGGGTCGACGCCGAGATTGGCCGCCTCCTTGCGCAGATAACGGACGGCGGCCTTGGCGTCATGGACACTCTGGGGCCAGGTGACTTGGCCCTGCATCCGACGTAGCTTGTAATTGATGCTCAGGCAGACGTAACCCTTGAGCGTGAGGCTTTCGCTGATGTTCAACTCGCGACCACGTGCCTTGTCGCCGTCGTTAAAGCCACCACCATGGATCACGATGATGCCCGGGAGCGGCTTGGTCTTGTCGTGGCCGAGCGGACGGTAGAGGTCCGCCTTCTCCTTGCGCGACCCGCCGAGAAACGCCACGTCCCTCACCACTTCGACGGTCGTGGGGTAGACGGGGACTTTCTTCGCAGCGGTGGACTTACTTGGGGGAGTCGGCGCCGGGGAAGTAGGGACGACGGGCGTGGCGGCGCAGAGGAAGGCAGCGAGGGAAAGCATGAGGGGCATGCTTTCATCCAAATTCCCCGGCCGGCTTACGTCAACCCATCACGGACCGCAGATGCCGCAACCCCCGGGCAACTCGCGGAAGAAGTCGTGGCCCTTGTCATCGACGAGGATGAACGCGGGGAAGTCGACGACTTCGATCTTCCAGACGGCTTCCATGCCGAGTTCGGGATAATCGATGACCTCGACCTTACGGATATTTTCCTGGGCGAGGATGGCGGCGGGGCCACCGATGGAGCCGAGATAGAAGCCGCCGTGCGCTTGGCAGGCTTTAGTGACAGCCTCGCCGCGGTTGCCCTTGGCGATCATGACGAGCGAGCCGCCATGCTTCTGAAAGAGTTCGACGTAGCTGTCCATGCGGCCGGCAGTGGTCGGTCCAAACGAACCGGAAGCCATGCCGACAGGTGTCTTGGCGGGGCCAGCATAGTAGACGGGATGGTCTTTGAAATACTGCGGCAGACCTTCGCCCTTCTCAAGCCGTTCGCGGAGCTTGGCGTGCGCGATGTCACGGGCGACGACCAGCGTGCCCGTAAGCGCAAGACGCGTGGTGACGGGGTGCTTCGACAACTCGGCGCGGATGTCCGCCATGGGGCGATTGAGATCAATCTTCACGACCTGGGTGGCATCGGCATGCTTGCGCGCCTCGGCGGGAATGAAGCGGCCGGGATTCTCCTCGAGCTGCTCAATCCAGATGCCGTCCTTGTCGATCTTGGCCTTGGCGTTGCGGTCGGCGGAACAGGAGACGGCGAGGCCGATCGGACACGAAGCGCCGTGGCGCGGCAGGCGGACGACGCGGACGTCGAGCGCAAACCACTTACCGCCGAACTGCGCGCCGATGCCGAGCTGATGCGCAACCTGGAGGAGCTCAGCTTCGAGCGCGATATCGCGGAAGGCGCGGCCGTGTTCGTTGCCGGAGGTCGGGAGCGCGTCGTAGTAATGCGTCGAGGTCAGCTTAACGGCCTTCATGGTCGCCTCGGCGGAGGTGCCGCCGATGACGAACGCGAGGTGATACGGCGGGCACGCGGCGGTGCCGAGGGACTGCATCTTCTCGGTGAGGAACGCGACGAGCGACTTCGGATTCAGGACGGCCTTGGTCTCCTGATACAGGTAGCACTTATTCGCGGAGCCTCCGCCCTTGGCGACGAAGAGGAACTCAAACTTCGAGCCGCTCACGGCGGCGATATCAATCTGGGCCGGCAGATTGGTGCCGGTATTCTTCTCGGTATAGAGATCGAGCGGAGCGAGCTGCGAGTAGCGCAGGTTATTCTGCGCGTAGGCCTGATAGACGCCGAGCGAGAGTGCTTCGGCGTCGTCGCCGCCGGTCCAGACCTGCTGGCCCTTCTTGGCGGTGATGGCCGCGGTACCGGTGTCCTGGCAAAACGGCAGTACGCCCTTCGCGGCGACCTCGGCATTACGCAGCATCGCGAGCGCGACGGCGCGGTCGTTATCACTGGCTTCCTTGTCCGCGAGGATCGCCGCTACCTGCGCGAGGTGCTCGGTGCGGAGATAAAAATTAATATCATGCAGCGCCTGGTTAGCGAGGAGCGTGAGCGCTTCCGGGGCGACCTTGAGGACGGGCTGGCCGGCGAACTCGACGACGGAGACATGCTCCTTGGTCAGCAGGCGATACTTCGTGGTATCGGGGCCGAGCGGGAAAGGTTCCTGATAATGGAAGGGAGCAGCCATCGCCGTTACCATACGGCAGGCCCTCCCGCCCGCAAACGGAAACAAGTCAGCGCCCGGGCATCGCCGCCGGCGACCCAATCCGTATGCCGTCGAGGTCCACTCCCTCGGCGAGGTCGACCGACACCAAGGCCAGGCCGACGTCGCCCGCGGCGGACCGCACCGTGCCGCCGACCTTGCCCTCCGGAGACCGGAACTGCTGTCCTGCGCTCACCGGTCCCGCGACGCGCCGGAGGATGCGGCGCAAGGACCCCATAGACTGGATTCGCGCCATGACCTCCTGTCCGAGATAACAGCCCTTGGTGTAGCTGACCCAAGCGTCGAGGCCGCACTCCTGCGGGAATTCATTGGCCCCGCAATCGGTGGGGACGGCCGGCACGCCGGCGGCGATACGCAGCGCATCCAGTGCGGCGATCGTCGCCACTTCACCAAGGGCGGCGGTGCCTGGCGGCGTGAGCACATCCCAAGCGGCGACACCATAACGCTTCGTCGCGAAGACCTTGGCGCTGGTGAGCGGCGGGGAGGCCCCCCACACGATCCAGCGGCCCCAAGCGGCGGTCTCGTCCGTCGCGACAACGTCGTCGGCGATGACGTTCGCCGTGACGATCGCGATGAGGTCGGGGGCGGCGAGATGCGGACAGAGCAGCAGGAAAGATCCGTCGGCTTCCTTCGCGATGACGGTGTGCGCGCGCACCCGGCCCTTGCGATTCAGCCAAAGCGCATCGGCCAGCGTGACGCCACGCAAGTCCGCCGTGCATTGGCCTTGCAGAAAAGCCGCCGCATCCTCGCCCGTCACCCGGATGACCGCAGTCTCCGCCGGTGCGCAGCAGAGAGCCATCAGAGGAACGCCCAGAGGCGGGCGACGGCCTGCAATGCCAGGTTCGCGTAGAGGGCGGCCATCACGTCGTCGAGCACGATGCCGAAGCCTCCCGGGAGTTTCTCGAGTGCCTTGATGCCGAACGGCTTCGTGATGTCGAAAAGTCGGAATAGCAGGAAGCCGAGCAGGATGAGGAGCAACGAGGAGGCGCCTTGGTGGACGTAAGGATTGAACAGAAACACCAACGGCATCGCCGCAAATTCATCGAGGACGATCTCCGACGGATCCTTCTTGCCGAGGATGGCCGCGGCGACACCGCACAGCAAAATCGCCGTCAGGACGACGAGCGCGTCGAACGCGAGCTCGTGCTGCCAGCCTTTGGCGTGGGCGAGCCGCACGACGAGCGCCCACCACAGCAAGCCGGCCGCGGAACCCCAGGTACCGGGCGCCTTGAGGCGGCCGAGCGGTCCGAGCGTCGCGACCGAGACGATCATGAGGCCAGGCCCGGCAGGTGCCGGCGATGCCGGATCAAGTAGCTGGCGCCGGAGATCACGGTGATGAGCACCGAAAGCCAGAAGAGCGTCATGATGATGACCTCCCAGTGCTGATGCCACTCCGCCGAAAGTTTCCAGTGCGACTCATAAGCCCGTAGGCCGATGAGGTGGCCGATCGCGATGATTTGCAGGAAAGTCTTGAGCTTGCCGAGGCCCTCAGCCTCGAGCACCTGACCGGAAGCGGCAGCCACGAGGCGCAGGCCGGTGATCAGGAATTCACGGATGAGGATGAGCATCACGCCAAACGAGGTGTAGAGCACCGTCGCGTCGTCGGGCGTGAGCGGCTGCCCGGCGTCGTCCCAACGCGTGACCGGCAGGCACTTGATAGCGGCGAGGCCGACCAGCAAGCCGAGGATGAAGATCTTATCGACCAAGGCATCCATCAGCCGGCCGAAATCCGTCACGGCGTCGAGCTTGCGGGCGATCCACCCGTCAAAGATATCGGTCAGGGCGGCCAGGATGAAAAGAGCCAAGGCGGCGCTGGCCCAGACCCCGGCCCAATAAGTCCAGAGCGTGATGAGGAAGATGGCCGGCAGGCGGGCCGCGGTCAGGAGGTTGGGAAGATGCCGAAGAAAACGCATGCGGGCTTGCGGAATGGTTGTTCTCGTCCGAGACTCCGCCGCAACAGGAAAACGATGTCCCGCTCCGCCCGCATCGCCGTCTATCCCGGCACCTTCGACCCCATCACGTTGGGACACCTGGACGTCCTTCGCCGCGCCTCGCGCCTCTTCGATCGGGTCATCGTCGCGGTCGCGCCCAGCGACAGCAAGAGCCCATGGTTCTCGGTCGAGGAACGCCTCGGTATGGCCCGGCAGGCCTGCAAGGGCATCCGTAACGTCAAGGTCCTCGAACTCAAAGGGCTGACCGTCGAATTCGCCCACCAGCACAAGGCGGCCGCCATCATCCGGGGCCTCCGTAAATTCAGCGATTTCGAGTTCGAATTCGACCTGGCCCACGCCAACCGCCTGATGGCCCCGGAGATCGAGACGGTCATCCTTATGCCCAGCCAGGACCAGTTCGTGACCTCCTCCAGTTTCGTGAAGGACATCGCCCGGCATAAGCTCTCCCAAGCCGCGGCCTTCGTCCCCCGCTGCGTCCTGCCTCACTTGCGCAAAAGGCTGGCCGAAAAGGCCTGAAAGGGCCTCCTCCGCTGTTGACCGTCGGGGGTAGTTCTATTTGCTCGGCCTTTCCCTGCGCGTCGCCAGCCGCCCCAGGGCCTCTCCCCCTCTCATCCCTTATATGGACATCAAGATCCAAGAAACTAACCCGACCCGCCGCTCCGTCACCGTGACGGTCCCCGCCGCGACCGTCGCCGCCGCCGAGAAGGAAGTCGTCAAAGGCTTCTCCCGCGAGGCCGCCCTCCCCGGCTTCCGCCCCGGCAAGGCCCCCGAGGCCGTCGTGCGCTTGAAGTATGGCAAGCAGATCGCTGACGAGGTCAGCCAACGTCTCCTCTCCCAGGGCTACGAACGCATCCAACAGGAAAAGTCCTTCACCATCTACACCGTCGCCGACGTCCAGAAGGAAGCCGGCTCGGGCGCCGACGCGGTCTTCCGCTACGAGGTCGATGTCGTCCCTGATTTCAAGACGCCCGACTGGAAGTCCGTCCAGATCCCCATCGAGACCATCGCCGTCACCGACGCCGACCTCGACCAGCAACTAAAGAAGATCCTCGAGCAGCGCGCCCGCTACGAGAAGACCGAGGACGCCGCCGCCAAGGGCGATTACGTCCGCATCGGCTACGTCGGCACCGTCGCTGGCCAACTGGTCAGCGAGCTCGACGCCGAAGCGAAGTCGTTCGGCAGCGCCGAATCCACCTGGGAGGAAGCCGGGGCCGAAGGCGCCGCCGTCGCCGTGCCCGCGATCGCCCAGGCCGTGATTGGTCTCAAGGCCGGCGCCACCGCCACTACTGAATACGTCTTCCCCGCCACCCATGAGCGCGAGGCCCTCCGCGGTAAGACGGTCGTCTACGCCATCACCGCCAGCGAAGTCCGCCGCAAGGAACTCCCGCAGGTCGACGAAGCTTTTTGCAAGGCCGTCGGCGTAAAGGATGCGGCCGATCTCCGCGAGCAGCTCCGCAAGGGTATCGAGGGCTCGAAGCAGCAGGCCGCCGAGACCGCCCGCCGGGAAAAAGCCGTTGAAGCCCTCCTCGCCGGCCTCGATTTCCCCCTCCCAGAATCCGCCGTCCTCTCCGTCGCCCAAGGTCTCTTCTACCAATACGCCGAGATGCGCCTGCGCAGCGGCAGCAAGCCCGAGGATCTCGAGACCCAGCGCGACGACATCCTCGCCGAGGCCAAGAAGGCCGCCGCCCTCCGCGTCCGCGCCCAGTTCGTCCTCTCCCGCATCGCCGAAGAGCTGAAGCTCGAGGTGTCCCGCGAAGAGCTCGGCTCCGCGATCATGCAGGCCGCCCAAGCCAGCCAGACCCAGCCCGAAAAGCTGATCAAGGACCGCCAGCGCCTCGCCGAACTCCGCCGCGACGCCCTGCTCAACAAGGCCCTCGACGCCGTCCTGGCCGGCGGAGTCGCCGCCGGGAGTTGAGCTTTCGCCGTTTATCGGCACACTCCCCTCTCGTACTCCCATGTCCTACATCATTCCTAACGTCGTCGAACGCGACGCCCGTGGCGAACGAGCCTGGGACATCTACAGCCGCCTGCTGAAGGATCGCATCATCTTCATCGGCTCGCCGATCTACGACGAGGTCGCCAACGCGGTCATCGCCCAGCTGCTCTTCCTCCAGATGGAAGACCCGAAGAAGGACATCTCGATCTACATTAACTCCCCCGGCGGCTCGATCACCGCGGGCATGGCAATCTACGACACGATGAACTTCCTCACGTGCGAGATCAACACGTACTGCATCGGACAATCGTATAGCATGGCCACGGTACTCCTCGCCGCCGGCACGAAGGGCAAGCGCCACGCGCTCCCGAACTGCCGCGTGAT
Source organism: Opitutus sp. GAS368 (assembly GCA_945866215.1). Taxonomy (GTDB): domain Bacteria; phylum Verrucomicrobiota; class Verrucomicrobiia; order Opitutales; family UBA953; genus UBA953. The sequence continues at coordinate 27,887 of CAMBGQ010000009.1, forward strand.
GATCCACCAGCCCAGCGGCGGCGCGGGCGGCCAGACTTCCGATATCTCGATCGCCGCGAAGGAAATCCTCCGCTGGCGCGACACGATTAACCACGTCCTCTCCAAGCACACCAGCAAAACGCCCGCGGACCTGATGCGCGACTCCGACCGCGACTTCTACATGACGGCCGAACAGGCGATGGCCTACGGCCTCGTCGATCACGTCGTGGCGCCCAAGGTGGCCCGCGCCTAAGCGCATGGCCGGGGATCGCGCCGAGAGCTGCTCTTTCTGCGGCAAACCCGCCGCCCAGGCCGGCAAGCTCATCGCCGGTCCCGCCGGCGTCGGCATCTGCAACGCCTGCGTCACCACCTGCGGCCGTCTCCTCGAGTGCGACAAGACCCGCGACGGCAAGCCCGCCGCCGCCGGCCCCGCCATGCAGGAGGCTCCCGCCAAGGCCCCGCTCGCCCCGATCAAGCTTGTCGCCCCCGCACAGCTGCGCCTCGAGCTCGACGCGCACGTCATCGCCCAGGCCCACGCCAAGAAGGTCCTCTCGGTCGCGGTCTTCAACCACTACAAGCGCCTCAACGACCGCCAACAACCCGCCGCCGCCGCCCCGACTGGCGACTTGGCGGACGTCGAGCTCGACAAGAGCAACGTGCTGCTCATCGGCCCGACGGGCACCGGTAAGACCCTCCTCGCCCGCTCCCTCGCGCGCATGCTCGACGTGCCCTTCGCCATCGCCGACGCCACGACACTGACCGAGGCCGGCTACGTCGGCGACGACGTCGAGACCGTCATCCTCCGCCTCCTGCAGGCCGCCGACATGGACGTCGAACGCGCCCAGCGCGGTATCGTCTTCATCGACGAGATTGATAAGATTGGCCGTAAGTCCGACTCGGCCTCAATCACCCGCGATGTCTCCGGCGAAGGCGTGCAGCAGGCGCTCCTCAAACTACTCGAGGGCACGATCTGCAATGTCCCGCCCGCCGGCGGCCGCAAGCACCCGGAGCAGCAGTGCATCCGCGTCGATACGGCCGATATCCTCTTCATCTGCGGTGGCGCCTTCGCTGGCCTCGACCGCATCATCGCCCGCCGCGGCGGCGCGAAGTCGCTCGGCTTCGTCCCCCCGCGCAACGACGCCCCTTCCCTCTCGGCCGAGCAGATCGTCGCCGGCCTCCAGCCCGAGGACTTGTTCTCCTTCGGCATGATCCCGGAGTTCGTCGGCCGCCTGCCGGTCATCTCGGTCCTCGAGCCTCTCGACCGCGAGGCACTCATCCGTATCCTGACCGAACCGCGCAACGCTGCGACGAAGCAGTATCGCAAGCTTTTCGCCCTCTCGGGCATGACGCTCGAATTCAGCCGCGCTTCGCTCGAGGCCGCCGCCGACAAGGCCCTCGCCCTCGGCACCGGCGCCCGCGGCCTGCGCTCCGTGCTCGAGGGCGTGTTGCTCGATACGATGTATACGCTGCCCGAGGCCGCCCCAGGCTCGAAGTTCACGGTGACGGCCGAGGCCATCCGCGGCGAACAGCCCGTCACGGTCTCGGTCGCCTCGCCGAAGAAGAAAGCTTCCTAATCGCCATGCTCGCCTACCCGGCCATCGATATCCGCGGCGGGCGCTGCGTCCGCCTCAGCCAAGGGCGCGACGACGCCCGCACCGATTATTACAAGGACCCAGTCGAGCCCGCCATCGGCTTCGCCCAAGCCGGTGCGGCGTGGATTCACGTCGTCGACCTCGACGGTGCCTTCGGCGGCGCCCCGCTGAATCTGCCGACACTCCAGCGCATCGCCGCGCTCGGGCCGAAAATCCAGTTCGGGGGCGGCATGCGCGATCGCGCGACCGCCGAAGCCGCCTACGAGGCCGGCGCCAGCCGCGTCGTCGTCGGCACGCGCGCCGCCACCGATCCCACTTTCCTCCGCGAGATGGCGAAGGCCCACGGCCCGCGTCTCGCCGTCGGTATCGACGCCAAGGACGGCTTCGTCGCCGTCAAAGGCTGGACGGCGGTGACGGCCCTCAAGGCGACGGAGTTCGCCCAGGAAGCCGGCGAGCTCGGCGTCTCGACGGTGATCTACACCGACATCGCGACCGATGGCATGCTCACGGGTCCGAACTGGGCCTCCCTCGAAGCGGTGCTCAAGGCCTGCCCCTGTGGCGTGATCGCTTCCGGCGGCGTGTCCGGCACGGCCGACGTCGCCCGCCTCGCCGAGATGGCCAAGGTCTACCCGAACCTCGTCGGCGCCATCGTCGGCAAGGCGCTCTATGAAGGGCGTTGCGATATGGCAGGCCTGCTCAAGGCGACCGGCGAACGCTGAGGTCGGCGGCGGCGCCACCGGCCTTCCGATGCTTGCCAAGCAGGCACCCTCGCCCAACATCGGGCGTCCAATGGCTTTCCGCCGACCCTTCTCCGCCTTCTGCGCGTTGCTGCTGCTCGCGGGATCGTCCTTGGCCGCGGATAAGCCGCTGACGGCCGAAGCGGTCGTGGCTCAGGCTCGGGCGGCGCTCACCGCCGACGGCGCGACGCTGGATAAGGTGAAGTCGGTCCAGATGGAATTCATGGCCTACGACGAGGCCGGTAAGGAAATCAACGTGTCGACGCTAACGCTCGCCGCAGGCGGCTATCGCCTGCAGGTGACCCGTGACCGCGTCCGGACCGGCGAGAGCGCAGTATGCTGCGGCCGGCTCGAAGGCTGGACCACCCGCCGTTCCGACCCGCTCGCCAACCGCGAGATCCGCTCAGTGCCTTACGAGGAATTCAGGAAGCTCCGGGACATGGCCCGCGACGACCTGGCCTTCTTCGCCCTCCCCGCCGCCGAGCTCGGCAAGGCCACCTACCAAGGCCCTTCCGAAATCGACGGCCGGAAGACCCAAGCAGTCGAATACGCCTACGCCAGCGGCTTCCGCATCACGCGGCACTTCGACGCCGCGACGTTCGGGCTCGTGGCCTCCGACCAGTTGACGCCGCAGGGCCAATTGCAACGTCAGAAGGTCGAGGCGTTCACGACGGCGGGCGGCATCGCTTTCCCCGCGAAGGAGACGGTCTTCGTCGATGGTAAGAAATCAGGCGTGGTGACCTATGACCAGATTCAGGTCAACCCCTCCTTGACCCCGGGGCTTTTCGACTTCCCTTCCTTCTGAGCCCATGACCTTCCTCCGTCTCCGCGCCAAGGACTTCCGTGCCCAACTCGGCGCCTTCGTCGGCACAGGCGAAGCCGACCCCGACGTCCGCACCGCCGTGGCCGGTATCATCGCCGACGTCAAACGCCGCGGCGACACCGCGGTGCTGGCCTGCACGGCGAAATTCGACCGCGTGAAGCTCACTGCCGCGCAGATGCGCGTGCCGCTCAAGGACCTGAAAAAAGCCGCGGACTCCTTCGACCCAACAAAGAAGAAAGCCTTCGACGAAGCGGCGAAGTGCGTCACGGCCTTCCACGCCCGCACGCTGCCGCGCGGCTGGACGGCGCGGAACCCGCACGGTGCCACGGTCGGCGAACGCCACCACGCGATCCGCCGCTGCGGCCTCTACATCCCCGGTGGCCAGGTGCCTCTGGTCTCGACGGTGCTGATGACGGCGCTACCCGCCAAGGTCGCCGGCGTCCCCGAACTCTGCGCCTGCACGCCGCCCGGCCCCGACGGTAAGATCAACCCCGACATCCTCGCCGCACTCTACCTCTGCGGCGTCCGCGAGGTCTACGCGGTCGGCGGCGCCCAGGCCGTCGCGGCGATGGCCCTCGGTACCGCCATGATTGCGCCGGTCGACAAGATCTTCGGCCCCGGCAACGCCTACGTGACCGAGGCCAAGCGCCAGGTCTTCGGGCTCGTGGGCGTCGACCTCCTCCCCGGCCCGAGCGAGGTGATGATCATCGCTGACCGCACCGCCCAGCCCGAATGGGTCGCCGCCGACCTCTGCGCCCAGGCCGAACACGGCAGCGGCAAGGAGAAGCTTTATCTGGTCACGGACCAGGAGCCTTTCGCCAAGCAGTGCCTCGCCGCCGCGCGCGCGCAGTCTGCCACGCTCACGCACGGCGCGAAGATCCGCCGGGCACTCGCCGCCAAGGTCTGCGTCATCGTGGTCCCGCGGATCGAAGATGCCGCCGAAGCGGCCAACCTCGTCGCGCCCGAACACCTCGAACTCATGGTCGCCCCGGCCAAGCTCCCAGCGCTGTCCGCCCGCATCACCACAGCTGGCGCCATCCTTCTCGGCCACCACACGCCCACGGTGCTCGGCGACTTCACCGCCGGCCCGAGCCATACCCTCCCCACCGGCGGCACGGGCCGCTTCTTCAGCGGCTTGCGCGTCGCCGATTTCCTCCGCCGCACGAGCTTGGTGCAATACGCCCCGGCTTCGCTCAAGAAGGCGGCCGGCGTGGTCGACGCGTTTGCGCGCATGGAGAGCCTTGATGCGCACGGGCGCTCGCTGAAGCTCCGGCTCTGAGCCGCGCTTAGCCGACGACGAGCAGGCTCACCTGCGGACGAGACCAGAAGCGCACGCCATAAAGGCTGCCGACTCCGCGCGTGATGTAGATCAGGCGACCCGCCCGACTCTGCAGGCCCTCGATGTGCGACTTGTCCTTCACCGGTGCGAGCCATTCAGATACCCCCGGCACCCCGACCTGGCCGCCATGGGTATGCCCACTGAGCATGAGGTCCCAGTGGTAAGCCATCGTCGCGGCGCGCGCATCCGGATTGTGGTTCAAAAGCAGGTGCGCAAGCGGCTCCCGCCCGATGCCGCGCAGCGGCGTCAGGCAGCGGGCCGGGTGGTTCTGCTTCGTCCATAAGTCGCCCAGCCCGGATACCCGCACCCGGCCGCCGCGCACCGCGACCTCGCACGTCTCGTTCACCAATACGCCGACCTGGGCCGCGCGCAATAAGCCCACGACCGCCGCGGTGCGGGCGACTTCGCCGACCGGCCCGGCCGCCACGATGGCGTCATGATTACCCAGACAGGCAAAGGTGGGCGCGGCGTTGGCCAGCCTGCGCAGGACGGCGGCATAGGCCGCGGCCTCGCGCAATCGGCCGGTGACAAAATCGCCAGTCAGGGCGATGAGATCGGGGCGCTGCGCCAAGCCGAGTTCGACCGCCTCTTCGATAAAATCCAGCGAGACGTGCGGTCCGAGATGCAGATCCGACAGGTGCAGGATGCGCAACCCGCGGGGAGCGGGGAAGCGCACCGGGTCGAGCCGGACTTCCGCTACTTCCAGCCAGCCGGGTTCCGCATAGCGGGCATAAGCGGCCGCCGTGAGCCCGGCGGCGCCGGTCGCCAAGGTCGCCAGGAACGCCCGACGGGTCGTCCGGGACCGGGGTGAGGATGGCGATTCCGACATGGCGCGATCAGCCGCGCAAGGCCCGCATGACCTGGGCGTGCAGTTTCGGCGCCGCGGCGATGAGGTTGCCGGCCTTGACGGGATCGCCGCCATCCCAGGCGGTCACGACGGCACCGGCACCGCGCAGCACCGGCAGCACGGGCACGAGGTCCCACGGATTCATGATCGGATCGGCCATCACGTGAGCACGGCCCGCCGCGACGAGAAGATGGCCGTAGCCGTCGCCCCACGTGCGCACATGGGCGACGCCGTCGGCGAAATGATTCCAGCGGACGTCGGGATGCCGGCGGCGGATGTTATCCAGGTCGGTCGAGACGACGACGGCGTCCTTCAGGTCCGCCTCGGCCGCGTGCACGCGCCGGCCGTTGAGCTCGCAGGTAAGGTTGTCCCCGACGATGCGCTCCCGCAGGATTGGCTGATCGATGACGCCGAGTACGGGTTCCCCTTTATGCCGCAGGCCGATGAGGGTGACATACAGCGGGACGCGGGAGAGGAACGATTTGGTGCCGTCGATCGGATCGAGCACCCAGCAATATTCGGCGTCAACGTTCTCCGGGCCAAACTCCTCGCCGAGGATGCCGTGATCCGGATAAGCCGCCTTGATCGCCGCGCGCATGCGCCGCTCCGCTTCCTTGTCGGCGACGGTCACGGGGGTGCCGTCCGGCTTGAGCTCGACCTCGTTGTCGACGCGCGCGTGCGCCGGGAGCAGGACTTCTCGGGCGAGGTCCGCGAGTTTCCCGGCGAAGGCCTTGAACTCTTTCTGGCGCGCTTCCGGAAGCATGCCCCCACAGGTAAGCCCGGACGGCCCCCGCTCCAAGCGAAAAGCCCTGCGCAGGCTTGAATCACGGCCAATTCCGCCGACACTACGCTCATGAGGCTCACCCCTTGGCTCCTCGGCCTACTGGCCTGCGCAACGACGGGCTTCGCCGCCCAGCCTTGCCGTATCGAGATCGTGGAGAAGGGCGATGGCTGGCCGGTGCCAGGCGTCGAACTCCGTACGATCCACGGCGCCCGCTTCGTCTCCGACAATGCCGGACTCATCGCGTTCGATCTCCCCGAACTTATGGGTCGCGAAACTTGGTTCAGCGTCCACGGCCACGGCTACGGCGTGAAGGCCGACGGCTTCGGCTACTCCGGCGTCCGCCTCACGCCCACCCCGGGTCAGACGCTCAAGGTCACGGTCGAACGCACGATCCTCGCCCGCCGCCTCGGCCGCCTCACGGGCGCCGGCCTCTTCGCCGAATCCCAGAAACTCGGTGCGCAGCTCGACTGGAAGGAAAGCGGCGTGCTCGGCGCCGACAGTGTGGTGACGGCGGCACTCGGCGGGAAACTCCTCTGGTTCTGGGGTGACACCAACCTGGCCCACTACCCGCTCGGGATCTTCAATGTCTCCGCGGCGTCGACCGACAAGTTCCTGCCGCCGGCGAAACCACCCCTGCGCCCGCCCTACGCCTACATCAGTGAACGTAAGACCGCCCAGAGCGAACTGCGCCCGCGCGGCGTGGCGAAGGTGCCCGGCGATGGCCCGACCTGGATCTGGGGCGCGGTGACCTTGCCCGATGCCAAAGGCGTGCCGCACCTCGTCGCCTCCGCCGTGAAGACGAAGGGCGAGATGCACGCGTATCGCTGGGACCTCGTCGAGTGGAATCCGCACGAAGAACTCTTCCACCCTATCGATACCGTGTGGACCGAAGACGCGGCCCACCCGAAAGCCCCACCGATGCCAGAAGGACACGCGGTGCCCTGGATGGACTCCGTCGGGCGTAAATGGATTTTGTTCTGCAATCCATTCCCGACCCTACGCACACCCGCGACCTACGAAGGCTGGAAGAATCCGGAGAACTGGAAGCCCCTGCGCGCCGCGACCGCCGCCGCCACGCCGAGCGGCGAGGCCATCGCGGTCCACCGCGGCCATATCGCCTGGCACCCGTGGAGTCGCAAGTGGCTCGCAATCTTCACGCAGAAGGCGGGCCAGCCTTCCTTCCTTGGCGAGATTTGGCTGGCCGAAGCGACGGAACCCTTCGGCCCTTGGGGCAATGCCCGCAAGGTTCTTTCGCACGACGATTATACGTTCTACAATCCGGTCCTGCACCCAGAGTTTTTCCACGCCGATTCGCCGGTGATCCATTTCGAAGGCACCTACACGACGATGTTCTCTGGTAATAAGCAGCCGACGCCACGCTGGGAATATAACCAGGTGCTCTACCAGCTCGACCTGTCGAAACCGCCCTTCGTCGCGGGAAAATAAAAGCCGGTCCGCTTGACCCGCCCACCTGGGCGAGAATGTTAGCGGCGTGAACGACGCCACCGAACAACTCTTGCGCGCCCGCGTCCGCCCGACGCGTCGCCCAGTCATGCGCCAGCGTTGGGATGACTTGTTCTTCCTGCATTGGGAATATGCACCGGAGGCGATCCAGTCCCGCCTCCCCGCCGGCCTCACGGTCGATACCTTCGAAGGCAAGGCGCACCTCGGCGTCGTGGGCTTCCGCATGAACGCGGTGCGCCCCCTTGGCCTACCCGCCCTCCCCTGGCTTTCGTATTTCAATGAGCTGAACGTCCGCACCTATGTGCGCGACGCCGCCGGCGAACCAGGCGTCTGGTTCTTCTCGCTCGATTGCGATCGCGCCCCGGCCGTCATCATCGCCCGCGCGTTCTTCGGACTGCCCTACGAACATGCGGCGATGTCCGGCGGGCCCGGACTCGCGCAGTCCTGCCGGCGTCGCGGGCAGCCCGAGACGGCGCGCTTCGCCTGGTCCGCCGCCGGGGCTCCGCAGGCCGCCACGCCTGGCTCGCTCGCATTCCACCTCGCCGAACGCTACAGCTTCTTCTCAGTCCGCGGCGGCCAGCTCGTCCGCGGCCAGGTGCATCACGCGCCTTATGAACTCCGCCCGGCGACGGCCACGGCCTGGAGCGACCTGCCACTCCACTGGGACGGCTTCGACGTCGGCGGCCACGCACCCGCATTCGCCCACTGTTGCCAAGGTGTAGCCATCGAGGCTTTCTCCCTGGTGCCCGCCCATGCGTAAGAAGCTCACCGACTATCGTCACGCCGTCTGGGATTGGAACGGCACGCTGCTCGACGACACGTGGCTGTGCTGCGCCTCGTTAAACCGGCTACTCAAGGAAGACGGCCACCCGCTCGTCGATCCAGTCCGCTACCGCGAAATCTTCCAGTTCCCCGTCATCAAGGTCTACCAGGCCATCGGCTTCACGCCCGACGAGGATTCCTTCCGCGCGATGTCCGTCCGCTTCATGGCCGCCTACGAAGAACGTAAGGCGGAGTGCCGCCTGCACCCGCACGCGGAGACGCTCCTCGACGGGCTCACGGCGGCCGGGCTCACGCACTCGGTGCTCTCGGCCTATGAGCGCAGCCTGCTCGCGACGACGCTCACGCAATACGGGCTCAATCACCACTTCATCAAGGCCTGCGGCGGACACGACATCCACGCTGGCAGCAAGGAGGAGCGCGCGCGCCTCCATCTTTCCGATCTGGCCCATCGCCCAGAGGACGTGATCTACCTCGGCGATACCGCCCACGACGCCGAAGCCGCTGCCGCCATGGGCGTCGACTGCGTGCTGACCGCCCACGGCCACCAGGACCGCGTGCGCCTCCAAGGCTTGGGCGTCCGGGTCGTCGACGGGTTCGCCGAACTGGTGGCCGAACTCTAGGCCCCGGGACCCGCCGCGGGGCAAACTATTCACAGACCTGCGTTAAGGTTGCCCCAGGGCGGCTTGTTGGGTTCTGATGCCTTACCCCGTCCACCCCATGACCCTTTTTGCGGATCAACCCCCTCTCTCGCCGGATTTCACCGACACCCCTTGGCTCTTCCTCACGCTCGCCATCCTCGTCGCTTTTTCCATCTACCTCATCCTCCGCTCCAAACGTAAATAACATGGCCAACACCCCTAACTCCTCCGACGCCAACGAAGAAATCGATGACGTCAAGAAGGCCAGCGCCGAAGGCTTTGGCTCTAACGAGCAGATTTTCCCACCGAGCGCCGCGTTCGTCGCCAAGGCGCGCGTGAAGGGCATGGACGGCTACACCGCGCTCTACAATCGCTCGATCCAGGACCCCGATGGTTTTTGGGCCGATGAAGCGAAGGAGCTGACCTGGTTCCAGCCATGGACCAAGGTGGTCGATGAATCGAAGAAGCCGTTCTTCCGCTGGTTCGTGGACGGTAAGACCAACGTGGCCTACAACTGCCTCGACGCGCAGGTCGCCAAGGGTCTCGGCGACAAGGTCGCGATCGTCTACGAAGGCGAGCCCACCGCTGACGGCAAGGCCGTCGAGGTCCGCCGTATCACCTACCGCCAGCTGCTTTCCGAAGTCAGTCGCTTCGCCAACGTGCTCAAGGGCATGGGCCTTCGCCGCGGCGACACGGTCGCAATCTACATGCCGATGGTGCCCGAGCTCGCGATGGCGGTCCTCGCCTGCGCCCGCCTCGGCCTCGTCCACTCGGTCGTCTTCGGGGGCTTCTCGGCCGAATCCATCCGCGACCGCGTCAACGACGCGAAGTCGAAAGCCGTCATCACGATGGATGGTGGCTACCGCCGCGGCAAATTCCTCGCGCTCAAGCAGACGGTCGACGAAGGCGTGAAGGAATGCCCGACCTGCGCCCACGTCCTCGTGCTCCAGCGCCACCCAGGTAAGCCCGACGCGGGCTGCGTCATGCAGGCCGGCCGCGATGTCTGGTATCACGAAGCCGCCGCCCGGGTCACCGACCAGTGCGAAGCGGTCCAGCAAGAGGCCAATGAGATGCTCTTCCTGCTCTACACTTCCGGCTCCACCGGCAAGCCCAAGGGCATCATGCACAGCGTGGGCGGCTACATGGTCCACGCCTACTCGACCAACAAGTATGTCTTCGACCTTCGGGGCGACGATCTCTTCTGGTGCACGGCCGACGTGGGTTGGGTCACGGGCCACACTTACGTGGTCTACGGTCCGCTGCTCAACGGTTCCACGGTGCTAATGTATGAAGGCGCGCCCGACTCGCCTGACTTCGGCCGCTTCTGGAAAATCATCCAAGACCACAAGGTCACGGTGTTCTACACCGCTCCGACCGCGATTCGCGCCTTCATGAAGTGGGGCGACGAGTGGGTGAAGAAGCACGACCTCTCCTCGCTACGCCTCCTCGGCTCCGTCGGCGAACCCATCAACCCGGAAGCCTGGCTCTGGTATCACCGTAACATCGGCGCCGAACGCTGTCCGATTGTCGACACCTGGTGGCAGACCGAGACCGGCGGCCACATGATCACCCCAATGCCTGGCTGCACGCCCACGAAGCCCGGCTCGGCCACACTACCCTTTTTCGGCGTCGACGCCGCCGTCCTCGACGAGAACGGCAACGAGACCGACCACGGCATCCTCGCGATCCGCAAGCCTTGGCCCGGCATCACGCAGGGTATCTTCGGCGACGAACAGCGCTACGTGGACACCTACTGGAACCGCTGGGGCGGCAAATACTATTTCCCTGGCGACGGCGCCATCCGCGACAAAGACGGCTACCTCTGGATCACCGGCCGCGTCGACGACGTGGTCAATGTCTCCGGCCACCGCATCGGCACAGCCGAGCTCGAAGCAATCTTCATCGAGGACGCGGCGGTCGCCGAGTCCGCGGTCATCGGCGTAAAGCATGACCTCAAGGGCCAGGGCCTCATGGCCTTCGTCATCCTGAAGTCTGCCGCCGCTAAGACCGTTAACGAAGCCGAACTCGCCAAGAAGCTCAATGGCATGGTCGATGCCAAGATTGGTAAGTTCGCCCGTCCGGAGCGCATCGTGTTCGTGCCTGATCTCCCCAAGACCCGCTCGGGCAAAATCATGCGCCGCCTCCTGCGCGACATCTCCGAAGGCCGCGAGCTCGGCAATGTCTCCACCCTGGCCGACCCGGCCGTGGTCGAAGCCATCCGCGCGAAGTTCAACGCTCCCAAAGCCTGAGGTTAATAATCAGCCCGTCCGAAACCCCGACACTGTCGGGGTTTTTTGTTTGGAGCCATGACTCAAAGGGAAACCGGATGTTTAGCTGGGGTGCCTTGAGGTAGGGGCGCGACTGCGTCGCGTCCGTGGGCGGACGGATGTCATTAGGTCCGGCAGCTTACCCGGCTCATCGATTCTGTCTCGGCGAACGGACGCCACGCAGTGGCGCCCCTACCCGATGCATATCCCCAGCCTCCTCCCGGTCTCCGGCCTCCCCTTGAGTTATGGCTCTAGGTAGGGCTGACCACCCTTGGTCAGCCGCGGTTGAGCGAGGGCGCTCAACCCTACCTCACGACAAGCGGATGCGATGTCATCGCATCCCTACCCCGCCACCCGCCACCCGGGCCCGCCACCCGCCACCTGAAGCTTGTCTCTCCCTATACTCGATACTCCATACTCTATTTGGCGGTTTGCCTCCCTCCGCCCTCCCCCTATATCACACCCATGCGCACCCTGCTCCTGCTGCTGCTCACAACCACCCTTTCCGCCGCCGGCCTGAAAGTCGGCGATCCCGCCCCTGCCACCCGGCCCGAGTCGATGCTCCAAGGCGAAGCGGTGAAAGAATTCAAGAAGGGCGAAATCTACGTCTTCGAATGCTGGGCAAGCTGGTGCGGACCGTGCGTCGCCGCGATTCCCCATCTCGACGACCTGCACAAGCGGATGGGCAAGAAGGGTATCGTGATCACCGGCGTCAATGTCTGGGAAGCCGAACGCGATGCGGCCTCCGCCCAACGCGCGAAAGATTTCCTCAAGGCCCAAGGTGACAAGATGTCGTACCGCGTCGCCGTCGGCGGCAAGGCCTTCGTCAAGGACTGGCTCGAAGCCGCCGAAGTAAACGGAATCCCGCACGCGTTCGTCGTCGCCGAGGGAAAAATTGCTTGGATGGGCCATCCGATTGAACTGACCGCCGAGATGCTCGGCGACATCCTCACGGGTACGCCCCTCGCCGCCGCCGCGCCAATCGTCGAGAAAATCCCGTCGCGCCGACCGGGTAAGCCGGCCGTTCCGGCCAGCACCGCCCCCGGCGATGCGGAAATGGCCGCTGCCCAGGCGAAGCTCGACGCGCTGACCGAAGCGATGCGCGACCGCGACTGGGACGCCGTCGAGAAAGCCCTCCCGGCCGCCGCCGGCGTGATGCCCAAGAAAGAAGGTCAGGAGCTCCGCGAATCCGTCGAAGCCCAGATCGGCCTCGCCCGCGGCGACCCGACGAAATTCTACGCGCAGCTGGCCCGGCTCGCCGACGAGGAGTTCGACGACGCGGAGGTGATGAACGAAATCGCCTGGCGCCTCCTCACGATGAAGGCCTTTGCGCAGAACCCCAACCTCGCCCTGGCCGAAAAGTGCGCCGTGCAGGCGGTCAAGCTCACCAAGGAAACCCACGCCGATAAACTCGACACGCTCGCCCGCCTCCGCTGGCTCCAAGGAAAAAAGGAAGAAGCCCTCCGCTGGCAGATTAAGTCCGTCGAAAAAGCCGAAGCCGGGCGGATGAAGGAAGAAGTGCAGAAGACGCTCGACGCGATGCTCAAGGGCGTGCTACCCCCCGCCGACGACGAGGAAGAAGACCCCGCCCGCTAAGCGCGGGAACTCATGTCACTCGAATCAATGGCACCAGGCTTCCGGTCTCCCTTTGATTTTGAGCCTCTGTCTTGGGTAGGGACGTGATTGCCATCACGTCCGTTCGCGGACGGACCTAAGAAATCATCGAATCCAACTAAGACCCGGCAGCTCCCTCCTTCGGATTCGAACGGCGGCGATAGCAATCACCGCCCTACCCAATACCAATCCCGCCACCTGCCACCCAGGGCTGCCACCTGCCACCCGAAGCTTGTCTCTCCCTATACTCGATACTCGATACTCTCCCATGCTCCCCCGCCGCGACTTCCTGAAACTCTCCGCCCTCGCCTCGCTCGGCGCGTTCACCGGTTGCGCCACCGCCCCGCAGTCCGCCCGCATCCGGCCGATCACGCACGGCCCGAAGTTCCACTGGCGCGGCTACTACGATAAATTCCTGTTCTCGGCCGACGACCGCTTCGTGCTCTCCAATGAGGTCGACTTCGAAGGCCGCTCGCCGACGAAAGCCGACTCAATTCGCGTCGGGATGGTCGACACTCAGGACAATGACCGGTGGATCGACCTGGGTGGCTCCAATGCCTGGAACTGGCAACAAGGCTGCATGCTCCAATGGCTCCCAGGCTCCGACCGCGACGTGGCCTGGAATGACCGCGCCGACGGTCAGTTCGTCACGCGCATCCTCGACGTGAAATCCGGCCGCACGCGCACGCTGCCGCAGCCGTTCTATACGTTCAGTCCCGACGGCAAGACGGTCTTCGCGCCCGACTTCGCACGACTCGACGTCTGCCGCCCGGGCTACGGCTACGCCACCGGCGCCGAGCGTGACATCTGGAAGCTTTCGCCAACCCCCGACGACATCGGCATCTGGCGGATGGATGTCGCTACGGGCCAACAACGCCTGCTCTTCTCGCTCGCCGAGGCGGCCAAGATTCCCTTCACCGGCCCGGCGAACGTCGCCTTTAAGCCAGGCGCAATCCATTGGTTCAATCACCTGCTCTGCAACACGGACGGCACGCGCTTGTTCTTCTTGCACCGCTGGCGTAATCCCGGCGACAAGGCCGCCTTCCGCACGCGCGCGCTCACGATCGATGTCAACGGCGGCAAGGTCCACGTCATGGACCCCAACGGCGGCACCTCGCACTTCGTCTGGCGCGACCCGCAGCATATCTTCGCCTGGGCTTGGCACCCTTCGCACGGCGAACGCTTCTACGTCTACAAAGACCTGAGCGACGAGGTCACGGTGGTGGGTAAGGACGCGATGCCGAACAACGGCCATAACACCTACCTGCCGAATACGAATAACGAGTGGGTGCTCAACGATACCTACCCGCAGGGCCCCGAGAAGCTGCAACGGCCTTACCTTTATCACATCCCAACCAACCGCCGCATCGAGGTCGGGGCCTTCCCGACCGTCGCCGCCATCAACGGTAAGGAGTGGCGCTGCGATACGCACCCTTCCGCCAGCCGCAGCGGACGCCAGTTCTGCTTCGACTCCGCCCACGCCGGCGGGCGCCAAGTCTACTTGGCCGACATCGCCGGGCTGCTGGGTTGAGCCGTCACGGTTCTGTCACTCAATCGCGCTTCCCATCCGGCGGAGGGGCCTGCATAGTCGCTTCCGATGGCCACCCGTAGCGCACTCGAGCAATCCCGCTCCGCTCTCCACCTCCGCCTCTTGGCCGCACAGCGCCGCCTGGTCGCGAAGCAGCAGAGCGCCGTCATCGTCATCGGCGGCAGCGACCGCCTCGCCGCCTCCTCGCTCGCCAACCAGCTGACGGAGTGGTTCGACTCGCGCACCGTCCGCATCTGCGCGCCGACGGTCCAAGCGTCTCCGAAGCACCCTTTCCTGTGGCCCTACTGGCAGGACATGCCGGCCAAGGGCCGCCTCACGATCGTGGTTGGCGATTGGCTCACCCGCACGGCGATCCAAGCGGGCCATGACGAACTCTCCGGCGACGCCCTCCGCATGCGCCTGAAATCCCTCCGCACGTTCGAGGAACTGCTCGCCGCCGATGGGACGTCGGTGGTGAAAATCTGGATCGACTCGTCCGAGAAACTCCTGCGCAAACGCCTCCGCGAGGCCGAAGACACCGACGCCGAGGGCTGGGTCGTCGACGCCGACGACTTGCTCCTCGCCAAGAAGCGGGGCCACACCCTCGCCCGCGAACTCCGCTCCCAAGGTAGCGGTAAAAACCTGCCGTGGAAGGTTATCAGCGGCGGCGGCGAGACAAAACACCGCGACTTGCTGGCGGGCCTGGCCATCACCGCACAGCTCAACCAAGCCGCACGCCGCCGCCCCGCGACCAAGGCTAAGAAGCCCAGCGGACGACCGCGCGGGCTCCTCGAAAGCGCCTCGCCACACCCGACCCTCGATAAGAAAGGCTACAGCCAGCAGATGGTGAAGCTGCAAACCCGCCTCGGTCGCCTCTCTCGCCTCGCCGCCGCAAAAGGGCTCTCGACGATGGTCGTGCTCGAAGGCCCCGACGCCGCCGGCAAGGGTGGCGCGATTCGCCGTCTCTGCGGGCTGCTCGACGCCGCCCACTACCAAGTCTTCCCGACGCCAGCCCCCACGCCGGAAGAAAAGGCCCGCCACTACCTCTGGCGCTTCTGGAACAAGGTGCCCGCCCCCGGCCATCTTGCGGTCTTCGATCGCTCCTGGTTCGGCCGCGTGATGGTTGAACGCGTCGAGGGTTTTGCCAAGGACGCCGAATGGGCCCGCGCCTACGCGGAGATCAATGACTTCGAGGCCCGCCTCGCCGAAACGGGTATGGTGGTGCTCAAACTCTGGATCAACCTCTCGAAGGAAGAACAGCTGCGCCGCTTCCACGCTCGCGAACAGTCCCCGCACAAGCGGCATAAGATGACGAAGGAAGATTACCGCAACCGCAAGAAGTGGGATGCTAACCTGCGCGCAGCCGAAGACATGATTGCGCGCACCGACACGCCCCACGCCCCTTGGGTGGTGGTCTCGGGCGACGACAAGCGCTACGCGCGCGTGGCGACCCTCAAGGCCGTTTGCCGCGCGTTGGCCGACCGCCTCGACTAAGCCACTCGCCGAGCCAGCGACGATGCGGCCCGCTCAACGCAGCCCCGTCGAGCGCTTCCGCGGCCACCCATTCAAGCTCGCCGTCCTTCGCCCAGCGACGGATCTCCGCGACCTTGGGCTCGAGGGCGTGCAGCTTCTCTTCGTAGGTCACGGTGCCGATGGTCCGCCTCCGCACCAGCGCAGGCTCGCCCGCCGACTCGACCCCGAGCGAGGACAGCACAGGAATCTCCGCCATCCCCGCGAGGCGCTTGGCGGTATGCGGATTACGGCGCAGCAGGATTTTACCCTCACGAATAATAAGCGCCCGTTCGACGACGGCTTCCTTGCGCTCCTTGGAGACGAAGCGCGGTAAGGTCTGGGCATCGCCGGCCTGCTTCGCATCACACCATTCGGCCAGCGGACACTTCGCGCAGTCCGGCACACCCTTGCGGCAGACGGTGGCACCGAGCTCCATCATGGCCTGATTGAAATCCCCCGGGCGCTTGGGGTCGACGAGCTCATCGGCGCGCGAGGTGAACAGCTTAGCGGCGGACGACGCGTCACGCAATTTGGAGCGTACGCCATCGAGGCGCGCGAGCACGCGCACGACGTTACCGTCGACGACCGCGACAGGCTCGGCGAAGGCGATGCTGGCAATCGCGGCGGCGGTGTACGGGCCGACGCCCTTGAACTCGCGCCATTCGGCGGCGGTCCGTGGCGGCGACTTCAGCGCGGCGACCTGCTGGGCGAGGCTGAGGAGATTACGCGCGCGGGAATAATACCCGAGGCCGGCCCAGAGCGCGAGGACCTCGGCCTCTTCGGCTTTGGCGAGGTCTTTAAAGTCGGGCCACTTGGCGGTCCACTTTTCAAAATACGGAATCGCGGTGGCGATCTGGGTCTGCTGGCACATGAGTTCCGAGACGACGGTGCGGTAAGCCGAGACCTCCTCCCGCCACGGCATCGGCCGGCGGTGGCGCCCGAACCAGGCCAAAAGCGCCCGGCGCATCGCAGAGATGCTGGCATTACGGGCGGGTTTCGCGGCGGGCATGGATGGGGCTGGATTCGGTGGCCAACTCGGGTAGACCTTGGGACTCATGGCACGAAAGGCAAAGCAGGACTCCGATGACGAGCCGAAGAAGGTGGCGATGCATACGCTGAAGCTCGACGCTGCCCAGGCCGCAAAGCTCCGTGCGATTCTCGTCGCCAAGGGCTGGGTATCCTTCGCGGTCGACCACGCGGCCTTTGCCTTCAAGGGCGAGAACCTGAACATCGTCCACTATAAGTCCGGCAAGTGCGTCATCTCGGGCAAGGGCACCGAGGACTTCGTAAAATTCACCCTCGAGCCCGACGTCACGGGCCAAGCGGTCCTGGGCTACGAGGAGGAGAACAACCCGGAGTGGTTCGAAGAACACGCCGGTCTCGATGAATCCGGCAAGGGTGATCTCTTCGGTCCGGTGGTCTCCGCCTGCGTCATCGCGACGGGCGAGATGACCCGTGAGTGGATTGAACTGGGCATCAAGGATTCTAAAAGGCTCACCGATACGAAGATCGCGGAACTCGACCGCGTCATCCGCGCCACGCCCGGCGTGGCGGTGAAGACGACGTTCATGCGCATGGCGAAGTATAACGAGCTGCATTCGCGCTTCGGCAAGAACCTCAATCGCCTGCTGGGCTGGATGCACGCAACCGCCTGCGAGGAAGCCCTCAAGGACTTCGAACTGCAGCACCAGCGCCGCCCGAAATGGGGCCTACTCGATCAATTCACCGAAGAACCCCTCGTGCAGAAGGAACTCGCCCGTAAAGGCGTCGAGTTCGATCTGCGTATGCGCACCAAGGCCGAATCTGACCCCGTCGTCGCGGCGGCCTCGATCGTCGCCCGCGCGGCGTTCGTCCGTGAACTCGACCGGCTGTCCCTCGACGGTGGCGTCCAACTGCCCAAGGGATCCGGCTCCGAGGCCAAGAATGCGGGGATCGAACTCGTCGGCCGCCTCGGCCCGGCGATCCTTGTCAATTTCGCCAAGCTGCACTTCAAGACCGCCTACGAGGTCCGTGGGCTCGAACCACCGGCGACCAAACCGTTTGTCCGCCGCAAGAAGGCGGAATAAGCCGTGGCCTCGCTGGCATCATTCGACCGCAAGAAAGGTGCCGATCGTCCGGGCATCGCGGGAGTGGATGAAGCTGGCCGCGGTTCGCTGTGCGGGCCCGTGATCGCGGCGGCGGTGCTACTCGACGCTGGCTTCTACGGCGAGCCCGCCTGGTTGCGGAAGCTTTCCGGCGCCAATGATTCCAAGAAGCTCACGCCGGAGAAGCGCGCCGAACTCCGCGAGGTCGTCGCGAAGATGGAAGCCGAGGGAAAATTGAAGATCGCCTGGGCCGCCGGCTCGGTGATGGAAATCTCGGCGCACAATATTCTCGGCGCCACCCGCCTCGCAATGGCGCGCAGTATCGCCAAGCTGGCCGTGGGACATATCGCTCCCCTCTTCGCCGCCGCGGGCACCGAGGGCGAACTCTTCGGCCGCACGGATGCGCGCACCTTCCTCGTGCTCGTCGATGGGTTACCCCTGCGTCCGTTCGCCTGGGCGCACGAATCCGTGAAAGGCGGCGATGGTAAGAGCCTCGCTATCGCGCTGGCCTCGATCGTCGCCAAGGTGGAGCGCGACCGCATGCTCGTCGAAATGCACGCGCGCTATCCCCAATACGGTTTCGCCACGCATAAAGGTTATGGTACGCCGGAGCACGTCGAAGCCCTGCGCACGCACGGCCCTTGCGCCGAGCACCGCGATCTCTTCGTCCGCACCATCCTCGCCGGCGATCCTCCTCCCCCCGAAGCCACGGACGGAGAGTTCAGTTTTGAGTGAGATCCTGGGTAGGGACGTGACGACGTCGCGTCCAGCCGCGGGAAACCGAAGCCGATGGCCGAGGGCTGAACAGCCGACTCCTGAATGGCCGATGCCCCGGTGGCCGTCACCCGTCACCCGAAAGATGCGGCATGAGTTGACCCGTTGACCAGCTGGCCAGTTGACAAGGAATGCAATGGGTAGGGGCGCGACGGCGTCGCGTCCGTTCGCAGAGCGATCATCGTGAGCCGGGCAAGCTATCGGGCCTGAATACGTCTGTCCGCCCACGGACGCCACGCAGTGGCGCCCCTACCGATGAACCGCAGCATCCCTCCCGGTTTCCGGTCTCCCTTTGCGTTCATACATCTGCCTTGGGTAGGGCCGAGCATCCCTGCTCGGCCGCGGCCAACCAAGGATGGTTGGCCCTACCCGATGCATGACCCGACACCAGCACCCGAACCTGAACACCTGAACCAGATACCCGATGGCCGAGACCTGGGACCTGAGAATGAATCTCCCCAGCTTTCATCCGGTCTCCGGTTTCCCTTTGAGTTCAAAGCCCCCCGCCACCTGCCACCCGCCACCCGAAACGGATTCACCTAGGGCAGCACGCGGTGCTGCCCCTACCTCGATACAGTGGACGCGTTCGCCGACGCGTCCCTACCTCAAACAAAAAAGGGCGCCGATTGACGCCCCTTCCTTCTGCTTCGCAGCAGATCCCCATACCAGCAGTTCCCCCGCGCAAGCGCTCAGGCTTTGGCCTGAGCCTTGCGCCTACGCCGAATGGCGGCGGCGGCGAGCGCCAGCGCCCCCAGGCCAAAGCCGTAGGTAGAAGGCTCGGGCACCGCGGTGAGGGTGATCGCTCCGGTCGTCGAATTCCAGTCAATCGACCAGAGGCCGGCATTCGAGAGAGAGCCGTCGCTGTAGCGGAAATCCGTGACATCGAAGCTGAAGACGTCGCTGATATTCTCGCCGCCGTTGAGCAGTAAGCCACCGACCGTCGCAAAATTGAACGGGCGGATAGACGA